>JANMBK010000106.1:0-29420 GCA_031360365.1 Methylophilaceae bacterium | reverse complement strand
ACCCAAAATTAAGCTTGAGTTAGTGGTGGGCGATGACTTGGTAGAAGCCAGCATGGAAGCTATTATCAAATCTGCGCATACTGGCAAAATTGGTGATGGCAAGATTTTTGTGAGTGCGATAGAGCAGGTTATCAGAATTAGAACAGGCGAGACGGGTGAGAGTGCGGTTTAATTGTGTCTAACCCTATTTATTTTGTAAAAAAGGAGTATAAAAATGAAAATGATTTTAACAGTTTTATCTTTAGCATTCTTATCAGCAAACGCCCAAGCCGCTGATTATGGTTACAAGCAAAAAGAGTATGGTTACGAATCAAGCGCTGGTAGAAAGTATCAATACGACACTAATAACGCTGGCGATGCCATTCGTTACAAAAATGACTACAACGCACAACAGCGTGATAGAGCAAATCAACAACGGTCCAATGCCTACAAAGATATTCTTGAAGAATCCTACGGTGATAAAAGACGCGGAGCTGGTGTGTTAGACGACTAATATTTTATAAAAAATTAACGCTAACCTTTCATTCAACCCGACTACTTCGTAGCGGGTTAATTTGGCGTTAGACCTTTCTTTAACAACCATTGGTAGCCATTATGGAAGTTTTCAAAACCTACTTGTTTTTTAGCGGTTATGATGAAGGTCATCCGTATTTAATCGACACCATTTGGCATAAAAACAATTGGTGGCTCGTTGCAACTTACCTAGAACATTACGCCACAAGAGAAAAAATCCCAGATATATTAGTTCTAATGGACGGACGGATTGTTGCTTTTCAGGAAGTGACAAACAAGCCGTATCGGTTTTTGCTGAACAATTCACTACCCAAATCCGTTCTTGATGGCGAACCACAAGACGGGTATGTAATTGAAAATCATCCGTCTGCGCTTGCTGGTAGCCGTGGGTCAAACTCCATTCATTAACAATGCTCATTATCTCTGACCCCTCATTGGGACAATAGGGGACAGCCCGCGTAGGGCGGAAAAGTGAAACGCATTCCGCCGCATGTCATCTTTCATTCGGCGGATAACGCTACGCTCATCCGCCCTACAGGCCAATATACATGCGGCTCCCAGAGCATCTATTTTTTATATTACTTGTCTTTAAAAACGCTTCTAACGTAATCTAAATCTGCTTGCGTATCTACACCACTGGCTGGCGCGTTTTTAGTGATTGCCACGCCAATTTTATAGCCGTGATGCAACACGCGCAATTGCTCTAAACTCTCAATTTTCTCAAGTTCCGTCACCGCTAGTTCTGCGTATTTTTTGAGAAAATCAACCCGATAGGCATAAATACCAATATGGCGATGTGCTTGGATGTCATTTTTATAAATCTCATCGCGCGGATACGGAATGGGCGCGCGGCTAAAATACAGCGCATTGCCATTGGCATCTATTATTACTTTGACAATGTTGGGGTTTAGTAAACTGGCTTCATCGTGAATGGCATGGCAGGCGGTGGCCATCACCGCATCCTTGCTATTAGCCAAGTGTGCGGCAACTTGTTGAATTAATATTGGGTCTATGAGTGGCTCATCGCCTTGTACATTGACGACAATTACGTCGTCAGCCCAATTTAAGGTTTGCGCAACCTCAGCGATTCTATCCGTGCCTGAAATATGCGTGACGCGCGTCATCACCGCTTTGATGTTGTACTCTACTGCGACTTGCATTATCTTTTCAAAATCTGTAGCAATCACAACCTCACTCGCGCCGCTTTTGATGGCCTGCTCTGTAACCCTTACCACCATTGGCTTACCAGCAATGTCTAGCAAAGACTTGCCAGGTAAACGCGTGCTGGCGTAACGTGCAGGAATAACGACTTTAAAAGTCACTGCCAATGATTAACCTTCAACTTTCTCGTCTGGATCTAACTTTCTGGCTTCGTCTTCCAGCATCACTGGTATGCCATCGCGAATAGGGTAAGCTAAGCGCGCAGATTTGGAAATCAGCTCATTATTTTTTTTATCGTAAATGAGCGGCCCTTTAGTGACTGGGCAGACTAAAATTTGTAGTAATTTTGCGTCCATGTTTACTCCTTTATTTTTTCCAAATTTAATTTTTGTAAGATAAGCGGCATCAAACCCGCATCAATATTGGCTTCCACAGGCAGCACCCAATGGTGCGCTTTAGCAAATGGCTTACATTTTACGGCATCTTTTTGCGTCATCAATAACATATCGCATTCTATTTTAGCTATATCATGCGCGGTAAATGCGTAGTGGTCTTCAAAGCTTATGCTGGCGAAGTTAAGCCCTAATTTGCGTAAATGTGCAAAAAAACGTTCAGGCTTGCCGATACCCGCTAATGCCGTCACTTTTTTTTGTTTAAAATCTTCCGCTGTTGCCTTGACACTTTCATTAGCGAGATTATAAAACTGTTCACCCACCAATTGCATTTGAAATGCAGAATCGCTTAATTTCTCATCCTTGCTAGCGCCATTATAAACAACCGCATCAACCGTATTTAAGCGACTTGGCGGCTCTCGCAATGCGCCCGCAGGTAATAAGTATTCACCTACTGGTAGCATGTTTGCATCTATCACCGCAATTTCAACATCGCGTTTTAAGCGATAATGCTGCAAACCGTCGTCGCTAACTATCACATTGCAAGTGGGGTGCGCCTTTAACAAAGCCTGCCCGACCTCTACGCGATTTATCCCCACCCACACGGGACATTGGCTGCGGCTTGCAATGAGTACTGGCTCATCTCCCACAATGCTAGGCAAACTGGCAGGCGTAACGCTGGTGGCCTGTGTTGCGCTGCCGCCATAGCCACGGCTAATGACAGCGGGCTTGTAGCCTTGTTGTTTTAGCTGATTAACTAACCAAATCACCATAGGCGTTTTGCCGCTACCGCCCACGTTGATATTGCCTACAACTATTACTGGTACTGTTAACGCGGTTGATTTTAATAAGCCGGCTTGATAAGCCCAGCGCCTAATGCCAGTAGCTGCTGCAAATAGCCAGCTCAGTGGCACCAGCACCAAATAAAACAGCGCATTCTTACGCCGCCAAGCAGTTTCAATCAGCTCAGTCAACATAGCATTTATGCCACAAATTCTTTTTGGTATAGCTTGCTATAATAGCCATTTTTTGCAATTAACTCTTGGTGGCTGCCCGCTTCCACAATCTCGCCTTGCTCCAACACCAAAATTCTATCGGCGTTTTCAATGGTGCTTAATCTGTGCGCGATGACTATTGAAGTACGATTTAGCATTAATGCATCTAGCGCGGCTTGCACATGCTGTTCCGATTCAGTATCTAGCGCGCTGGTGGCTTCATCTAGCAACAATATCGGTGCATTTTTTAAAATGGCGCGTGCAATGGCAATGCGCTGACGCTGACCACCAGAAAGACGCACGCCTCTATCGCCAATCTCATTTTGCAAGCCATGCGGTAATTGTTGAATAAATTCCCAGGCATGGGCGGCTTTAGCGGCCTCAATCACTTCTGCCTCGCTGGCGCTGCGCAGTGCGCCATAGGCAATGTTGTTAAAAATAGTATCGTTAAACAAAATAATATCTTGGCTGACAAGTGAAAACTGGCTGCGCAAGTTTCTAAGTTCCAACGCGCGAACATCCACTCCATCCAACAAAATCAGCCCTTGCTGCAGCTCGTAAAAGCGTGGCAATAAATTCACCAGTGTGGTTTTGCCGCCGCCCGATCGCCCTACCAGCGCCACTTTTTCGCCAGGCTGAATGTTAAAACTCAAATTATCAATGGCTGGTTTTTTGGTGTTATCGTAACGCACCGTCACGTTTTTAAATTCAATTTCACCACGTGCGCGTTTAATTTCCTTATCGCCTTCATTTAACTCTGGCGGTGTGTCAATGACCTCAAATATGCTTTGCGCGGCAGCCAAACCCACCTGAAAATCCTCATTCGCGGCGGTGATGTGTTTAATCGGCGCAATTAACATTAGTAGCGCGCCAATAAAAGCGGCAAACTCGCCCACAGTAAAGCGACCCAATGCATAGTAAACAACCAAAGCCAATGCAAACGCTGCCATCATTTCTACCACCAAACTACTTAATCCTGCAATGCGCGTGGTGCGCAATTCTAGCTGGCGGTTTTTAGTGACCACTTTAGAAAAACGTTCATTTTCGTAATCTTGTGCCCCAAAAATTTTAACGATGCGCTGCCCAGAAATGGCCTCCTCCGCCACCTTGGTCATCTCGCCCACCCCCTGCTGCACTTTTTGCGCATTAGCACGCTGTTTTGGCGTCATTTTGGCCAAATACAACGCCATAAATGGCGTCACTATGGCAAACACGAGTGTCAGCCGCCAATCCAGATACAACATATAACCGATTAAACCAATCACGGTGAGTACATCGCGCAGCACATTCAGCGCCGCCCGCGAACAAGCGCCAGAAAGTCGTTCAGTATCGTAAGTCAGTTTAGAAACCATCACACCCGTTTGATTGCTATCGTAAAAACCAGCCGATAGCTGCATCATTTTGGCAAAAGCAGTTTTACGCAAAATTTCTACAATTTTACGTGCAATCAGCTTCATGCTATAGGTTGAAATAAAGCCAGCTAAGCCGCGCAGTGTCATTAAAGCAAACAACATAATCGGCAATAAACTCAGTTTATCAGCCGATTGTTTGACAAAGCCTTCATCGGTAACTTGCTTAATTAGCGCTAAAAATCCAGTATTACTCGCTGCTAAAATGGCGGTGGCGGCAATAGTGACAAAAAAGTAAAACTTTTGCGCCCACATGTAGCGAAAAACCCGCACATACAGCCCTTTGGCGTTTGCAATATGCGGCTTATCTTTGTTATGACTAGATTTTCGAGATGGTTTCGACATTGATTTACCGTCGAATCAGTATGTGTTAATGATAATTGAGATGCTGCAAATTAGTTGCACAAATTAATTGCTAGGAGCAGCTTGTGTGGCAAATGTAATGTGCGTGTAGTTCGCTTGACGCGAAGCCTCCATCACATTCACTACGCTTTGGTGGGTTGCTTTAGCATCCGCATTAATTACAATCGTTGGGTCATTGCCATTACCTGCTGCCTTAGTCAGGGCACTGGCAATTTGCCCAACATCGCTGCCTGCCACTTCATTACCATTAACCATATAACGGCCGCCAGCGTCCACTTCTACTGTAATCACCAACGGTTTATCGGCTGGGCTACTGGCCTCAGCAGTGGGTAAGTTAATTTGCAGCTCGCTAGTGCGAGCAAAAGTGGCGCTAACGATTAGGAATATGATAATCACCAACAGTACATCAATGAGTGGCACTAGGTTGATTTCTAAGTCTTCGTGCGCTTTACCGCGTTGAAAATTCATACTTTTAAATATCCTAAAATAATTTTTTTTACTTGTTGAATAAATTTAGGCAATTGCGTTTTGGCAAGGCGCTTGAGCGAAGACAGTATGTTTTATACGGCAAGCGAAAAGCAACATAGCAAAAACGCGATTGAAAAATTTATTTCCTCTCGCCGTGGAGGATTTCAACGAGCTTAATGGCTTGCTGCTCCATATCCACCAATAAACCATCCACTTTACTGCGGAAATAACGGTAGGCAATCATGGCTGGCACTGCCACCACAATGCCGGCTGCCGTGTTGTACAGCGCCACTGAAATACCGCGCGCAAATTGCGCCACATCGTGGCCGCTATTGGTAAACGAGCCAAATAACTCCACCATGCCAATTACCGTTCCCAGCAAGCCGAGTAATGGCGAAACGGTGGCGATGGTGCCCAATGTAGGCAAATAACGTTCTAATTTGTGCGCAACGGCGCGGCCAGATTCTTCAATCGCCTCTTTGGTAATCTCGCGTGAGTTTTTAGCATTGGCTAGCCCACTAGCAAATACCTGACCGAGTGCCGAATGGTTTTCTAGCTTAGCGAGCGTGTCTTTAGTGACGCCGCCCTGCCCCAACCACTTTTGCACCTCTGGTAGCAAATTACTGGGCGCAACTGTTTCTGTACGCAAAGCCCAAAGGCGCTCACCAATAATCGCCAGCGCAATAATTGAGGCAATAATCAACGGCCAAATTGGCCAACCAGCCGCTAAAATAATTTCCCACACAGCAAAACTCCTTTAAGTCAAAAACATTAAGTCAAAAACATGTGCCACTTTAGCTTGAAGCTGGCTTTTGGGCAAGTTTCTTTGCTAAAGTTAATTTTGGTATTTGTCGTGCCAATAGCGCGGCTGGCTCTGGCGCAACCCCACAATAGCAATGTTATTGGTGCCCATAAAATCTAGCGTTAGAGCGCCTTGATAATCCGAGCGATAAGTCATCGCACCACTTTCTTCAAATCTTTTTTCAATCAATGGCTTGGGATGTTTAAAGCGGTTTAAATAACCCACCGTAAAAATGGTGTGCTTTGCGCCAACCGCCTGCACAAATTGGCGTGTGGAGGAAGTTTTGCTGCCATGATGTGGGGCAATGAGTACGTCACTTTTTAATTGAGATATGTTACGAGCGGAAATGACATCGCCAGCAGCCGCTCTGGTATTGGCTTGCAGAGCATCGTTATCGATATCTATATTTTGAGGCGCATTTAAAAGCACATTTTCGGCTTCTTTTTCTATGTCACCTGTCAGTAAAATACTACCGAATTGGCTGGTGACTTTTAACACGCAACTGCGATTATTATCTTTTAAATTGGCGTTTTGATAACTTTCTAATGATGGATAAAGCACTTCAAATTGTACTTTATCCCACAGCCAAGTTTGGCCAGAAAAGCATTTTATCGATTTTTTTGGATGAATCTCCTTCGTGTCAAAGGAGCTCATCAACCAAGTCAAAGGCAGTTGCGCCAACACAGAAGCCGCGCCGCCACTGTGGTCAATGTCATTGTGACTCACGATAAAACCATCCAACTTTTTAACGCCTGCGCCGCGTAAAAACGGCACCACTATTCTGCTGCCAGCGTCACTTTGTGCCGAAAATTTCGGCCCAGCATCATATAACAATGTGTGATTTTTGGTTTGAATCACCGCTGCCAAGCCCTGACCTACATCTAACACAGTGGAACGCATTTCGCCTTCAGCGATTTTAGGCGGACTAACAAAAAATAGCGGCAGTAGCAAAATAAGCCCCAGCCAACGTTGTGGAAAACCGCGCGGCAACAGCAACCAAACGATGCCCAACATTGCCAACAGTAGCGCCCAAATGGGTGGTGCAGCTTGCTGCCAACTAGGTAAATTGGACAGCCAAACCAGTGCTTGCATGCAGATTTCTAGTACAAAATGTGCAGCCTGCAAAATAAAATCTATTGGAATAATAGCGCCCAAAATAGACAGTGGAACGACGATTAAACTTATGACAGGAATGGCAAATGCATTAGCAATCGGTGAGATGATTGAAACTTGGCTGAACATAGCGATGAGTAAAGGCAACAAACCCAGCGTAATCGCCCATTGTGTATGTAGCGCAGCTTTAAGCACAGATAAAGGGTTAAGCCGCCCGACGGTGACATAGGCTATGAGCGCCACCGCGCCAAACGATAGCCAAAAACCAGGTGCAATGACAGCCCAAGGATCAACCATCACCACAACTAAAACCGCTATTGCCAGCGCACGTGAGATGGCTAAATTTTTGCCGAATAATAACGCTAACGCAAACGTAAGCAGCATATACAGAGTGCGTTGTGTGGGCACCGACATGCCCGCCAGTAGCGCATATAAAACAGCTACGACCAAACCCAAAATGGTCGCTGCTTTGCGCGTGGGCATACGCATGACTAAGCTAGGAATTCGCCGCCAAAAGAATGATGTCACCGCAAACGCCAGCCCAGCCAACATGGTAATGTGCAAGCCAGAAATGCTCACTAAATGATTAACGCCTGTACGCAAAAACACGTTCCAGTTTTCGGCAGAAATTTGACTATCATCGCCCACCACCAGCGCGCGTACAACGCCTGCATAAGGTTTTTTGTCTAGTGCTTTTGAAATACGATTACCAATTTTTTCGCGCAAATTTTCAACCAAATAACTAGGTCGCCACACAAAATTACTTAGTTTTTTATAGCCACTTTTGGCGTGAATACTGCCAGTGGCGCGAATATTCTCGGCCAGCGCCCACGCTTCAAAATCAAAACCATGCGGGTTGTAAGTTGTGTGTGGGCGTTTTAAGCGAACGCTAAATTGCCAACGCTCGCCCACATGAAACTTACTTTGGCGAAACTGACTTGGATGAAAAAAATTACTTTCAGCCAAGGCATTGTCTGGCACAGCCAAACCACGATCGCGATAAAAATTAAGTGAAATGTGATTTGGCACATTTAGAGTTTTGGTCGCATCTTTGGTGAGGATCTTTTCTACATCAAACTTAAAGCGCTCGCCGCGCTCGGTCACCTCTGGCAAGCTGGCGACCACACCAATAATAGTGATGCTTTTTTGCTGCCAATCTGCTGGCAATTCATCGCTTAATCGAATTGCTGCAAAGTTAGCTGCCCACACAAACCCTAGCAAGCCTGCAAATAGCAGATTACTAAGGTTTTTTAAGCGCATTTGATGTTGATAACTATTAAAACAAATTAAAACAGCAAGGCTGGGAGCCAATATCCATGAGGCCTGCAGGCCGATGAAATATTCAGGCAAAACAGATTGTTGTTGCAACAACCATGCGCCAAAAACAAAACCTAGCGCAGCTAGAATCATCTTGCTAAGCGTTAAATTGCGTTAGCTTGCCGTCTTCTAGCCGATATTGCCGGTGCATTTTGGCCGCCAGCGCTAAATCGTGTGTTACTACCACCAAGCTGGTGTTTTGCGCTCGATTAATCTCTAGCAGCAAATCAAATACTTGATTGGCGGTCACGCGATCTAAATTACCGGTTGGCTCATCCGCTAATATACAGGCGGGTTGCGTGACCAAAGCACGCGCAAGTGCAGCGCGCTGCCGCTCACCACCAGAAAGCTCGCCCGGCATGTGCTCTAAACGGTGCGCTAAACCAACTTTTACCAACATGGCTTTGGCTTGTTCTAAAGCTTGCTCGCGCGGCAAGCGGCGAATCAGCAAAGGCATCGCCACATTTTCAATGGCAGTGAATTCTGGCAACAAATGATGAAACTGATACACAAACCCGAGTGACTGATTACGCAGCTGGCCTTTTTCTGCCTCATTTAATTGACTTAAATCTTTACCCATCAGCGCGGCACTGCCACTGCTAGGCGCATCTAAGCCGCCCAATAAATGCAACAGCGTACTTTTGCCTGAGCCTGACACACCAACAATAGCAATTTGCTCGCCAGCCTGAATCTGTAAATCGATGCCATTAAGCACCGCCACATCTAAGCCAGTGTAGGTTTTGCACAAATGTTGACAGGCAATAATAATTTTATTCATACCTCAAAGCTTCCGCTGGGTTTAGGGTGGACGCTTTATAACTTGGGTATAGTGTAGCCAGCAGGCTAAGAATAAATGACATGACAACAATAGTAATGACGTCGTTCCAGTCTAATTTTGAGGGCAAATCGCTAATGTAATAAACATCTTTAGCTAAAAATTGCACTTTAAATAAATGTTCAATAAAAGGAATAATGGTGTCGATATTCAACGCGATAATGACGCCAACCACCGTGCCAATGAGGGTGCCGATAATGCCGATAAGCGCGCCCTGCACAATAAAAATGCCCATAATGCTGCGCGGGCTGGCGCCAAAGGTACGCATAATAGCGATGTCGGCACGCTTATCGGTGACCGCCATCACCAGTGTTGAAACAATGTTAAACGCAGCCACGGCGACGATTAAAGTGAGAATGATAAACATGACTTTTTTCTCTAGTTGCACCGCTTTAAAAAAATTGGCGTGTTGCTGGGTCCAATCGGTGACGAAATAATTGCCATCTAACTTTTGTGCTAATTTTGCCGACATGTCTGGTGCATCAAATAAATCATTCAGCTTTAAACGCAAGCCAGAAACATTCTCGCCCATGCGATAGAGCTTGGCGGCGTCATCCATATGGATCAACGCTAGGCCAGCATCGTATTCATACATGCCAATTTGGAATAAGCCCACCACTTTAAATTGTTTAATACGAGGCACCACACCTGTTGGCGTAAACTGGCCTTGCGGCGCCATCAGCACCACTTTCTCACCAATTGAAACGCCCAATAATTGTGCTAAATCGGCGCCCAGCACCACGCCAAATTCGCCTGCGCGCAAGTCAGATAATCTGCCTGCTTTCATGTTTTTGCCTAAGTCAGCCACTTTATCTTCTTCTGCTGGCAACACGCCACGCACTAGCGCGCCCTGCACCGCTTGACCATAACTCAACATACCTTGCGCCATTACATAAGGGGCGCTGGCGATGACTTCGGGCTGATTTTTTTTGACTTGCGCTGCCAATGTAGCCCAATCGCCCAGTTGGTTATTGGCGCCAGTAATTTCTAAGTGCGATGCCACGCCCAAAATGCGCGTGCGCAGCTCGGCCTGAAAACCGTTCATTACCGACAGCACCACAATCAGTGCGGCCACTCCCAGCGCAATACCAATCATGCTGGTGAGCGAAATAAAGGAAATGAAATGATTTTTACGTTTTGCGCGCGTATAGCGCAAGCCGATGAATAGCTCGTACGGCAGTTTGTTTAGTAAAGACATAAATAGAATCTTAGCAGTTTTACGCTGTTAAGATTCTATGTGGTGTGAAAATTTAAAGTGAGGGAATATTGATTGCGTTTATGAGGACATCACCACGCGCACCCATTCACGCTGCTTGATCAATGGAATACCCATTTCTAGCACTTTCTCGTTGCCTTGCAGTTTTACCGTCACTTTGCTACCGCGCTTATACTCGCTTCTAGGCAAAATCAATGTGGCTGCATTCGACTTAGCATCGTCTAGATTGCCAAGCATTAAGGCATCAAATGTGTTAATTTCATTCACATGTGCCTCACTATCATCCACATAGTAGCCGCTCACTGCCTCAGAAAAATGATGGCCTTCTATTCTCCCAATCTTGACTGAGGAGCCATGCGTGCCTATGATTTCTAACCCAGCGCGATAATGACCATTGCTTTGTTTTCTCACACTTTTAATCTCTGCTATCACAAATAACTTTTTATTCTCAGCGCTGGTGTAGGCAATGAGCTTACCAGCCTCTATCCAATCACTATATGACTTGCCTAAATCCACACCAAAGCCAGTGGCACTCTCATCTACCAACCACCAATTTTCACTACCTGTTTGTGTTCGGTTTACTTGATAGGCGGTTGACGGCAGATCTTTATTGCTATAGTTAGCTAATTTCCTCTCAAATTCAGCATTATCTCTTTGTTGGGGCTTTTCAAATAAACTCGCATTGGTGGCACCTAATTGACGACAAATATTATTTAAGCCATAGGTGACATGAATGAGCTTATTTTTTCTTTCTCTAGGCTGTTTTCTACGCTGACGCTCATAACCCTCTACACACCAATCTGCGCGTAACTTTTTAAACAACTCCACAATAATGACAGTAGGCGCAATTTTTTCTAAGCGAAACTCCGCCAGCGCTTTATCCGTATTCACAGCACACAAATAAGCCTCAATCAAATCAACAATGCGCGTGACGCGCCAAAAGCGATAATCTGCAAACTTTTCTACCGCACGAATTCTTTCGGGACCCTTATCACTTTCTATATTGATGAAGAAATGATGATTGGCCTGTTGAAACTTGGTGGCTATGATTGGATTGCTCGCCCACTGTTTAAGAATTTGCTCGGCCAATTGTAATTGCAGGCGGTTGTAATTACTTTTTTGCAGAATATCCATCATAAAACCCCGCTCTAATAAAGCGGCCAAGCATGTTTCTTTACGATGAAAATCGTACACAAACAAATTGGTATTCAATATTGCCAATTTTTCAGCATATTTGATGACTTTACAAACATGTTCCCAAGTGCCTGCAGGTGCTGGTTGGTCATCAAAGTAGCGCCATTTCGCCATGCTAAAAGTCGCATTTAAATGGCGCGCCAACGTTAAATTGAGTTTTTCAATATCGACCACGACCAATTTTTGTGCTAAATAAAACTCTAAAAATTGCGTATAAGCCACATAAAGCTGACGCTGATATTGATACATGGCAGTATAAATATCATTGCTTGATTTTTTATTTAAATTCAATAAAGTCAAATACTTATGTGTAATTTTTTTAGACTCACGATAAGTTTTTTGATCAATTTCTAGCAAAATATCTAATTGGCGCTTCAGTGTAGCGCCAGCATCAAACTTAATTTTTGCCAGTTGAACGGTCGTTTCATTTAGCGCTTCCAGTTCGTCCATTTTAGTAAGTGTATCCATCCACTCAAGATTTTTTTTCACATCTTGATGGTAAATGACCGTTTGTATTTTTTGTATCACACTAGTTAACATTTTCAAATCCTACTCTATAAAAACATAGTAATAGTTGATTATTTGCAATCTGCGTGCCAACTTTTCATTTGCCCTAGGTGTACATTTTTAAATAGTAGTTTTTCGGTAGTTTTAATTATTACTGTTAAAATACGCACATGTTTACAGGAATAATTCAAGCCATTGGCCATATTGATGCCATCATACCCGCTGGTGACGATATAAAGCTTTCAATTCAAGCAGCGAGCTTAGGTTTAGATGATGTGCGGAGTGGTGATAGCATTGCGGTGAATGGTGTGTGCTTAACTGTAGCTCAGCTGAATAGTACGTACTTTGAGGTGCATGTGTCTAAACAAACGCTTGATGTAAGCGTAGGCTTAAATAAGCAGCAAGCCGTAAATTTAGAGAAAGCTTTGCGTTTAAATGACAGGCTTGGTGGACACTTGGTCAGCGGGCATGTAGATGGCGTTGGTGAGGTAACGCGCTTTGAGGACTTGTCTAATCAAAACAATGGCGATTGCTGGTTAATGGCCATACGCGCGCCACATGCCATCTCTAAATACATCGCCAAAAAAGGCTCAATTTGCGTGGATGGCGTGAGTTTGACGGTGAACAGCATTGAAAACGACGTATTTACCATGAATATTATTCCGCATAGTTTGCAACACACCACATTTCAACATTTAAAAGTGGGTAGCCATGTCAATTTAGAGATTGACCAAATTGCGCGCTATGTAGAGCGCATGACGGAATGGACGAAAGAGAGTAAACATGCCACTTAAGTCGATTAGCCCGATTGCTGAAATTATCAAAGACATCAAAGCTGGCAAAATGGTCATTTTGGTGGATGACGAAAATCGCGAAAACGAAGGCGACTTTGTCATTGCGGCCGAGTTTGCCACCGCTGAACACATTAACTTTATGGCCAAGCATGGCCGTGGCCTCATTTGCTTAACTCTGACAGAAGCGCGCTGCAAGCAACTGAACTTGCCGCAAATGGTAGTGAATAATGGTACCCGCTTAGGCACCAATTTTACCGTGTCCATCGAGGCTGCAAGCGGTGTCACTACGGGCATCTCGGCTAAAGACCGCGCTACTACGATACAAGCCGCCATTGCCAAACATGCCAACGCCAAAAGCGTGATTAGCCCTGGTCATATTTTTCCACTGGCAGCACTCAATGGCGGCGTATTGGTACGCGCAGGACATACTGAAGCAGGGAGCGATTTAGCCGGGCTGGCAGGCTGCGAGGCAGCCAGTGTCATTTGCGAGATATTAAAAGATGATGGCGAAATGGCGCGGCTGCCTGATTTGGTAGAAATTGCGCAGCAGCATCAGATTAAAATTGGCACTATTGCCGACCTTATTCATTATCGCTCTGAAACAGAAAAACTGATTGAGCGCGCAGCCGAGCGCACTATTACCACGCCTTATGGAGAGATGCGCCTAATTGCCTACACCGATAAAATTGCCAAAGAAACGCATTTGGCACTGATTAAAGGTGAGCCACATACAGATGAAGAAGTGCTGGTGCGCGTGCACGAGCCTTTATCTGTGTTTGACTTGCTCGATAGCAGCAGCAAAACGCACAGCTGGAATTTAATTGATGCTCTGCAAGCCATATCCAATGCGCCTTCTGGCGTGATTGTTTTATTACACCATAGCGAATCTGCCGATGATTTAGTGGCACGCATTCAAGGTGCGGATGAGCCAATACGCTACAACCAAGAGCTGCGCACTTACGGCATCGGCTCACAAATTTTGCTCGATTGCGGCGTGCGAAAAATGCGCTTAATGGCTACGCCACGTAAAATGCCTAGCATGATGGGCTTTGGCCTTGAGGTAACTGGCTATTTAGAGGCACAAAAAACTGTGTTAAAAACTGTGTTAAAATAATAGCCATTGAAAAATATGAATCTAACAGGTCAGTTTCTCATCGCGATGCCCGCCATGACAGACCCATATTTTTCAAAAACTGTCACCTATATTTGCACCCACAACGCTGATGGTGCGATGGGCATCACCCTCAATCGCACGGCTGATATTAGCGTTGCCGATTTACTCAAACAAGTTAAGTTAGAAACCGCTTCTGCTCCGCTACTCAATAAAAGCGTGCATTACGGCGGCCCGGTGCAAATGGAGCGTGGCTTTATTTTGCATGAGCCGCAACACAATCCAAAAGTGGAATACGACTCGATGATTTTAGTGAATAACACTATCGCGCTCACAACCTCTAAAGATATACTTGCCGCTAGCGCAGAGGATAAAGGCCCGCAAAAAATGTTCATTGCCTTGGGCTACGCGGGTTGGACAGCTGGCCAGCTAGAGCAAGAAGTGCTACAAAACGCTTGGCTAAGTTTAGAAACTGATAATACACAGCATATTCATCAGCTCATTTTTGATAGCGACAACTTCAGCAAATTTGATTATGCAATGGGGCTGATGGGGTTGAATTTTGCCAATTTATCACATAGTGCTGGGCATGCTTAGATGACTAGCAATACACCCTTAAATCAAAGTCACTTGCCTATTTTAGAACGCAATTACCCTGAGATGACAGGCACAATTTTAGCATTCGATTTTGGCGAAAAGCGAATTGGCGTGGCAACAGGCGAAACTATGCTAAAAACTGCACACGCGCTGACCACCATCGCTGCAGAAGAAAATGAAAAGAAATTCACCCAAATTGGGCAGTTAATTGCAGAATGGCGGCCGAGTTTATTGGTGGTTGGCCTGCCAATGCACATGGATGGCCATTTGGATAAAAATAAGCCGCACCTAATCACGCAACTCGCTAAAAAATTTGCACAGCGGCTAGAAGGCCGCTTTAACTTGCCCGTTGTGATGGTGGATGAGCGCTTAAGCACAGTCGAAGCGGCACAAAATTTACGTGACGCAGGCATTGTAGGCAGCAAGCAAAAAGCCATGTTAGACGCTGTGGCGGCACAAAGCATATTACAATCTTATTTTGATGGACTTACTTCAAGCTGACGGCAACTAAACAGTATGCAATTACCTAATCCAGAGATTTTACTTGCTGACATTACCGCCAAAATTACAGCGCAAATTAATCCAAATTCTGCGTTAGTCGGCATTCATAGCGGAGGAGTATGGTTAATGCAGAGAGTGCTGCAAACGCTGAGGCAAGATATTCCATACGGTACACTGGATGCAGCCTTGTACCGCGATGACTATGCAGCTCGCGGCCTCAAAACGGATCCGAAGCCATCAGATATTGCCTTTGACGTGACTGATAAGCACATTATTTTAATCGATGATATTTTTTACACTGGCCGTACCACACGCGCGGCGATGAATGAATTGTTTGATTATGGTCGCCCTGCTAGCATTACATTGGCTGTGCTGATAAATCGCGGTGGTGCACAGTTGCCAATTGCCCCAAATATTGTGGGTGCCGAGATTTTTCTGCAAGCTAATCAGAATTTACAGCTTTCGCAAGATGCTACTGAAAAAAACAGAGGCGAAAAAAACAGGGGCAAGTTACTTTTAGCTTTGGAAAACAATCATGGTTAACCCGCAACTCGATTCTGATGGCAAACTAAAACACCTGCTAACCATTGAAGGCTTGCCAAAACGTATTTTAAATCAAATACTTGATACGGCCGAGACCTTTGTTGGCGTTGCCGAGCGCGACATCAAAAAAGTGCCGCTTCTGCGCGGAAAAACCGTGTGTAATATCTTTTTTGAAAATAGCACGCGCACTCGCACCACTTTTGAAATTGCTGCCAAACGCCTTTCTGCTGATGTGATTAATCTGAATGTAGGCACATCCAGCCAATCCAAAGGCGAAACGATTTTAGATACGGTCGATAATCTTATCGCCATGCATGCCGACATGTTTGTGGTGCGCCATGCACAAAGCGGTGCAGCGCATTTTATTGCGCAACATGTGCCAGATGGCATTAGCGTCATCAACGCAGGTGATGGCCGCCATGCCCACCCCACACAAGGTTTGTTGGATGTTTTCACAGTGCGCCGTTACAAGTCAGACATGCACAATTTGCGTGTGGCTTTGGTTGGTGATGTGTTGCACTCGCGTGTTGCGCGCAGTGAGATTCACGCGCTAACCACATTGGGCGTACCTGAAGTACGCGTGATAGCACCCAAAACATTGCTACCCGCCGATGTGGAAAAGTTAGGCGTACAAGTGTTTCACGACATGAAAGCTGGCCTAAAAGACGTGGATGTGGTGATGATGTTGCGCCTGCAAAACGAGCGGATGACAGGTGCCATGCTGCCAAGTGCACAAGAATATTTCAAAACGTTTGGCTTAACGCAAGACATGCTCAACTATGCAAAACCCAATGCCATTGTGATGCACCCTGGCCCGATGAATCGCGGCGTGGAAATTGATTCTAGCGTG
The DNA here is from genome assembly GCA_031360365.1 of Methylophilaceae bacterium. GTDB lineage: Bacteria > Pseudomonadota > Gammaproteobacteria > Burkholderiales > Methylophilaceae > Methylotenera_A. The sequence goes on along the minus strand of JANMBK010000106.1, from coordinate 12,739 downwards.
GCGGATGGCAGCCAGTCCGTCATCTTACCGCAAGTCACATACGGCATTGCGGTGCGCATGGCAGTGATGGCCATCTTGGGCGGCGGTCAAAATAATCTAGGTCAATCTAATAGTGACAAAAACGCTGGAGTTCATAATGGTGCTCTGGAGGCCTCATCCAGATTGGCTGCTGGAGGTGCCTCATGAAGATTCATATAAAAAATGGGCATGTGATTGACCCAAAAAATAAATTAGACACCAAACAAGATGTGTTTATTGCCGCATGTAAAATTGCTGGCATTGGCAAGGCGCCCGATGGTTTTGTGGCGAACCAAACTATTGATGCTGCAGGTTTAATCGTCAGCCCAGGGTTTGTAGATTTAAGCGCAAGACTGCGCGAACCAGGCTCTGAATACAATGCCACGTTAAAGACAGAGCTGCAAGCCGCAATTGCTGGCGGTATAACTAGCCTAGCCTGCCCGCCCGATACTTCACCGGTATTAGATGAGCCAGGTTTAGTGGAGATGCTGAAACATCGTGCTAAATTGCTCAATTTAGCGCATGTATACCCACTAGGCGCATTAACCAGAAAGCTTGAAGGCAGGTTGCTGACCGAGATGCACGCGCTGACCGAAGCAGGCTGCGTAGGCTTTAGCCAAGCAGACAATGCCATGACGGATACACTAATTTTATGGCGTGCATTTGAGTATGCAGCGACATTTAAATATACTATTTTTTTACGTGCAGAGGATTATTATCTTGGCCAAAACGGGGTCGCGCATGATGGAGAAATTGCCAGCCGACTTGGATTAAAAGGCATTCCGGCAGCAGCGGAAAGTTTAGCCATTGCGACAATTTTACGCATAGCTCAGCAAACCAAAACGCGTATTCACTTGTGCAGAATCTCCAGCGCAGAAGGTGTAGAGCTCATACGCGCCGCCAAAAAAAATGGCGTGCAAGTCAGCGCGGATGTCAGTACGCAACATTGCCATTTAACCGAAATGGATATTGGCTATTTTAATGCACACGCCAACCTCAAACCACCTCTACGCACAACTCGCGATAAAAACGCGCTATGTCTAGGCTTAAAAGATGACACCATAGACGCCATATGCTCTGACCATACGCCTGTGAATGACGATGCGAAATTACTGCCTTTTGCCGAAGCCGAGGCTGGTGCGAGCAGCTTAGAACTACTGTTGCCTCTTACCCTAAAATGGGCAACGGATAATAAAGCTAGCCTAGCTAACGCCATAGCAAAAATAACCAGCCAGCCAGCACACATTTTAAACATTGCTGCGGGCGATTTAAGCGTAAATGCCAATGCAGATATTGTCATTTTTAACCCTAAAGCTGAATGGAAAGTTGAAGCAAGCCAGCTAAAAAGCCAAGGCAAAAACACGCCATTTTTAGGGCAAAGTATGCAGGGGAAAGTGCATTACACATTACTCAATGGGCAGTTGGCCTTTCAAAACAACTAAAACTATTACAATAATTTACGTTTGAGTTTACGTTTTAGCCTGCTAATGACTTGACGTTTTCGCGAAAGGCGCAGATAGTCTGCTTTTAATATAAAAATTAAATTTTTTCGACGAATCATTTTATTGGGGAGTAATAATGGGTTCTCTATTCAGTTCTTTAGCATGTTGTTTTTGGTGGTTTCTAGCAGGTATTTTACTAGGCTGGTTACTCAATCGCTGGTTATGTAAATGCACCAGCAAAACAATACAGCAGGTGGCACATACACCAACACCGACTCCAGCACCCATACCTGCTGCTGCACCTGTAAAAGCAGCTGATGTGCCTATCGCCAAAGCGGCACCTACTGCGCCTAAAGCGGCCACAATCATTGACTTAGCAGCTGCTAAAAAAGTGGGCTTTGTCATTAAAAATGCTAACGACCTGACGATTGTAGAAGGCATTGGCCCAAAAATTAATGAGTTATTTAATAGCGCAGGTATTAAAACCTTTGCACAACTTGCTACTGCTACTGTGCCGCAAATGCGCAAAATTTTAGATGATGGTGGCTCACGTTTCCGTATTGCCAACCCAAGCACATGGGCGCAACAGGCGGCACTGGCTGCAGAAAATAAATGGGAAGAGCTTAAAAAGTTGCAAGATAAGCTTTCTGCTGGCGTTAAAAAATAAAAAAGGTGAATGCCATGAATAATCAATCGAGCTATAACCGCTGGAGCTGGATAGTTGCGCTTATCCTTGCATTAATTTTATTGTGGATGTTGTTAACGGGCCGTGGCCCATCTAGTGCTTGTTGCGCCACATCTGCAGCAGTGGCGCCGGTGGAAGAAGTGCTGCTAGTTGAGCCTGTAGCCGTCACTGAAGCTTGCAAGTTTTCAGCTAGCAATAGTGAATTCAACAGTAACGAAGCATGTGCTAACTTGGCTTGGCTTGCAAAAGCTGCTGAATTAAAGTCTTATTTGGCAGGTGATTTACGTGTTGATGGAGATGATAAGTCTGTGGTACTGACTGGCAATGTAGATTCTGAAGACATCAAAACGCAAAAAGGCCAACAAGCCCAAGCATTTTTTGGCTCAGATGTAGCGCTAGACAATCAAATTAGTGTGAAAGCAGCAGAGCCAATGGCCATGACACCACCATCTGCAGCCAAGCTATATTTTGATTCCGGTAAAACCGCTTTACCAAATGACACAGATACTTTAATTGCGCCAATTATTGAGTGGTTGAATGCACATCCAGAATCAAAAGCCGTATTGTCTGGATTCCATGATGCACGAGGCAACCAAACAGCTAACGAAGCGCTTGCTTATAATCGTGCTAAGGCAACACAGGCAGCGTTGATTGCTGCCGGTGTTGACGTGATGCGGATTGAGTTTGTGAAACCAGAAAGTGTCGATGGTGGAAGCGATTTGGCTGAAGCAAGGCGTGTAGAAGTATCTGTTAAATGATCTAACAAACTAAGTACGTCGTCAATAAACAAAAAGCCGCTGAAAAACTCATCGGCTTTTTTGTTGGTTTATTTACTAGGTGATTAAAAAACTACACCATGCCTAAATGGTCTAGGCCAGCAGACATGTCTCTATCTTTAGCACCTTGGCCTTCCAACTTAATTTTAAGACGAATATCATTCACAGAATCTGCATTACGCAGCGCTTCTTCGTAGCTAATGGCGCCAGATTCATGCAAATCAAACAGCGCTTGGTCGAATGTTTGCATACCTAATTCTCTTGAACGCCCGATAATTTCTTTAATTTCATGTACGTCACCTTTGAAAATTAAATCTGAAATCAATGGCGAATTAATCATAATCTCAATGGCAGCGGCGCGACCTATGCCATCAGCTTTAGGAATTAATCGCTGCGAAATAAATGCTCGCGTATTAAGCGACAAATCCATTAGCAATTGATGGCGACGCTCTTCGGGGAAAAAGTTGATAATGCGGTCTAGTGCCTGATTGGTGCTGTTGGCATGCAAAGTGGCTAAACATAAATGGCCCGTTTCTGCAAACGCTACTGCATAATCCATCGTTTCGCGATCGCGAATCTCGCCTATCAAAATCACATCGGGCGCTTGGCGCAGTGTGTTTTTAAGCGCAATGCCCCAACCATCTGTATCAACGCCCACTTCACGTTGAGTGATGATGCAATTTTTGTGTTCATGCACAAATTCTACAGGGTCTTCAATGGTAATAATGTGACCATAGCTATTTTCGTTGCGGTAACCCACCATAGCCGCCAGAGAGGTTGATTTGCCTGAGCCAGTACCGCCAACAAATATTACCAAGCCCCGTTTAGTCATGGCAATATCTTTCAGCACTTCGGGTAAGCCTAAATCCTCAAATTTTGGGATTTTAGTGGTGATGGTCCTAAACACCATGCCCACCGAACCCCTTTGCACAAAGGCGTTAACCCTAAACCGCGCAACCCCGGGTAAACCAATGGCAAAGTTACACTCGCTGCTGGCATCAAATTCTGCGGTTTGTTTATCGTTCATCACCGAGCGGGAAATTTCACGCGCTTGCTGCGCCGATAATACTTGCGAGCTAATCGGTGTCATTTTTCCATCTATCTTCATGGCGGGCGGAAAACCCGCAGTAATAAACATATCTGAGGCTTTTTTACTCAGCATGAGTCGTAACAAATCAAAAACAAACTTTTCGGCTTGGCCTTTTTCCATCATTTAATCCTAATAGTCAACATTATTATTCATTTAATCACATGCCCTAGGAGGCAATATCCATAGGGCCTGCAGGGCGGCAGTAAATTCACGCACTAAATCAACCAATGATCGATTCTTTATTCGCCGCCTTACCACGCGCCTCTTGCGCGGATATCACATTGCGCCGCACCAAATCTTGCAAGTTTTGATCCAGCGTTTGCATGCCAATATTTTGGCCCGTTTGAATGGACGAGTACATTTGCGCCACTTTGTTCTCGCGAATTAAGTTACGAATGGCTGGCGTGCCTATCATAATTTCGTGCGCCGCCACGCGGCCTTGCTCATCTTTGGTTTTGCATAACGTTTGTGAAATAACTGCGCGCAGCGATTCCGACAACATTGAGCGCACCATTTCTTTTTCAGCAGCGGGGAATACGTCCACAATCCTATCCACCGTTTTTGCTGCTGAGCTAGTATGCAGCGTGCCAAAAACCAAGTGGCCGGTTTCTGCAGCAGATAACGCCAGTCGGATCGTTTCCAAGTCTCGCATCTCGCCCACTAAAATCACATCTGGATCTTCACGCAACGCGCTTCGCAGCGCGTTTTGAAAAGATAGCGTGTGTGGCCCAACTTCACGTTGATTAATTAAGCACTTTTTACTGGTATGCACAAATTCAATCGGGTCTTCCACAGTCAGAATATGCCCCATTTCATTTTCGTTAACGTAATCCACCATCGCCGCCAATGTGGTGGATTTGCCTGAGCCTGTTGGCCCAGTTACCAGCACAATGCCACGCGGTGTATTCGCAATTTCTTTAAAGATGGGTGGGCAATTCAGCTGCTCTAGCGTTAAAATTTTCGATGGAATGGTCCGAAACACTGCGCCAGAGCCGCGATTATGGTTAAACGCATTGACCCGAAAGCGAGCTAAATTGGGGATTTCAAACGAGAAATCGCACTCCAAAGTTTCCTCATACACTTTGCGCTGACCGTCATTCATAATGTCATACACCATGCCGTGCACTTGTGTGTGGTCCATGGAAGGTACGTTAATTTTGCGCACATCGCCATGCACGCGAATCATTGGCGGCAAGCCCGCTGAAAGATGCAAATCGGAGGCTTTATTCTTCACCGAAAACGCGAGTAAATCTGAAATATCCACTGTCAGCTCCTGCTATAATTAGCGATGTTAATAAACTACATACAGTTCATTGTTTAGATAATTGAATTATGGTCACAATTGTTGATTCCTTGCAAGCAATTCAAGCAACTATTGTTGCGGCAAAATTATCTGCAAACCGCACAGACGATGTAGATTTGCTAGCAGTAAGCAAATCGCAGCCTGCCGATAAGCTACGCACCGCCTATTTGGCAGGGCAAAGGCTGTTCGGGGAAAACTATGTGCAAGAAGCGATTAACAAGCAAGCTGAACTGCAAGATTGCAACATAGAATGGCATTTTATTGGCCCCATTCAAAGCAATAAAACGCAATTAATTGCGCAATATTTTGACTGGGTACATTCGGTTGATCGTTTAAAAATTGCACAGCGTTTAAACGAAGCAAGGCCAGCAAATTTACCGCCTTTAAACGTATGCATTCAAATTAACAGTAGCGAGGAAGGCTCTAAGAGCGGCGTGGATATTGGCTTACAGAGCATGCTGGCAAAAGAAATTTCTGCCATGTCAAAGCTAAAATTACGCGGTGTGATGGCGATTCCGGCACCTACGCAAGACTTTGCAAAACAGCGCGCACAATTTAAAATAGTGGCTGATGCTTATAAAATATTACAGCAACAGGGATTTAAGCAACAGAGCTTTAAACTAGACACGTTGTCTATTGGCATGTCCGATGATTTCGTGGCCGCCATACAAGAAGGTGCTACTATCGTGCGCATAGGCTCTGCCATTTTTGGAGCACGTTCAGCAAAGTTAATTGATTGAGAAGCTAATTGAGAAAAACCATATGAAACTGGGTTTTGTTGGTGGTGGCAACATGGCGCAAGCCTTGATGATAGGCTTAAAGGGCCAGAAATTTGCTATGCAAAACATTACTGTCATTGAGCTAGACGCCAATAAGCGCGAGATGCTAAGCCAACATTTAGGCATAAACGCAACTGATGATTTAGCGCACATTCAAATTTGCGATGTGATTGTATTAGCAATTAAGCCACAGCAATTGTCTGCGCTGGCTAAAACGATGGCGCCGATGTTAAGCAACCAACTTGTCATTTCAATCGCAGCAGGAATACGTTTGGCCGATTTATCGCGCTGGTTAGGCAGCTATAAAATTATTATTCGCGCCATGCCCAATACCCCCGCGCAAATACAGGCTGGCGTCACTGGCTTATACGCCATGCCCAGCGTAACTTCTGCACAAATTACGCTGGCAGACAAAGTATTAAGCGCGGCAGGAACGACTTTATGGTTAGATAGCGAAGAAAAATTGGACGCAGTAACCGCTATTTCTGGCAGCGGTCCTGCTTATGTGTTTTATTTGATTGAAGCGCTGGAGGCGGCAGCAATTGAGCTGGGCTTAAACGAGGCGCAAGCCAAACAGCTCAGCATCGCCACTTTTAAAGGTGCTAGCTTATTGGCGGATGCGAGTACAACAGCGATTGAGACATTGCGCGAGCAAGTCACCTCAAAAGGTGGCACCACAGAGCAAGGCTTGTTAAGTTTGCAAAACTCACAAGTAAAACAAGCCATTACATTAGCCGCAAAAAAAGCTTGCGAACGCGCTAAGACTTTAGGCGATGAGCTAGGCAAAGATTAATAGGGTAAATTAATATAATAAGGCCAAAGGAAAAAACCGCATGTTATCAACCGCACTAAATTTTTTACTTAACACCATTTTTAACTTGCTCACTTTGTTGTTTTTGCTACGATTTTTTCTACAACTTTTTAAAGCGCCATTTAACAATCCACTTTCCTACATGGTGGTTTCGCTCACTGATTTTGCAGTAAAACCCGCACGCAGAATTATTCCCAGCTGGGGTAGAATTGATTTATCCACTTTAGTTTTAGCGCTGCTTACTCAATTTTTATTACAACTTAGTTTGTTATGGCTGCGTGACGTACCCCTCAGCCTGGTGGGCAACGGCATATGGCCTAGCCTAATAGGCATGAGCTTCCTAGGCTTGTTTCGTACAACACTAGACGTGTTTTTTTACGCCATTTTGCTGCAGGTTATTTTAAGTTGGGTAAATCCGCAGTCACCAATTTCAAGTGTTTTAAACAACTTAACCAAACCAATTTTAGCGCCCATACAACGCTTTTTGCCTGCCGCTGGTGGCATGGATTTTTCACCTGTGGTGGCACTAATTTTAATACAAATGCTCAATATTTCTGTTGTAAAAACACTTGAACAACAGCTGCTAAGCCTTTATTAATCTTATCAAATTCATTACAATCATGATAATAATTAATACCCTAATAATTTACATGATAAAAACGTTAACAATATGACTGATACCAGTATGATTGACAGCAGTATGGCCAGCGCATTGAGCCAAACAGGTTCATTAACATCCAAAGTTAACGAATACCAAGCTTGGCGTAGTAATTTAATGCAGGTAATTAGCGATTATCGCGATTGGTTAGCGTCTAGCGCACAATCAGATGCGTTACAAGAATTACGCATATACGACGTGCTAGAGATGCTGAAACGCGATCAGCTGGTGATGGCATTTTTGGCAGAATTTTCACGCGGCAAAACCGAGACCATTAATGCACTATTTTTCTCTGATTTCAATCAAAGGTTGTTACCCAGCGAGCCGGGCCGTACTACCATGTGCCCGACGGAAATTTTTTGGGATGCCCGTGAAGAACCTTGCATTAAACTGCTGCCGATTGGCACACGCTTAAGTGATGACACGCTCACTTACCTTAAAACTACGCCTAATGCGTGGACAAAATTCAGGTTGAATATTGACAAGCCTGAAGAAATGAAAGAAACACTGCGCAAACTCATTGACCAAAAAGAAGTGACGCAGGGCGAAGCTGAAGAACTTGGCCTATTCAACCCACAAGATGTGAGTATGATAAATGAGTTGGAAACGCAAGGCTTATTGAAAATACCTGTGTGGCGCCACGCCATTATCAATTACCCGCATCCACTGCTCAAAAGTGGTTTAGTGGTGTTAGATACGCCAGGCTTAAATACATTGGGAGCCGAGCCAGAACTCACCCTCAATATCATTCCTAATGCGCATGCCATTCTTTTTCTTACAGCGGTCGATACTGGTATTACGCAATCAGATATGCAGATTTGGGACGGCTACATAAAAGGCCGTGCCAAATATAAATTAGCCTTGCTGAATAAAATTGATATGTTGTGGGATGACCTGAAGCCCAAGCAAGACATCACCAATGAGATTGACAAGCAAATCAACATGACAGCGCACCAACTTGGCATTGCGCCAGAAAGTGTATTTGCGATTTCAGCTCAAAAAGCGCTCGTGGCTAAAATTAAAAATAATCATGCATTACTACAACAAAGCGGCATGCAAGCACTTGAGGCCACTTTAGGTAGCCAAATTGTACAAGCAAAGCACGAAATTTTAGGCAGAACCGTTGCCAGTGAGTGCAGCGTCATGATTAAAAATTCACGCAAACTAGTGCAACATCGTTTATTCAGCTTGCGCGAGCAAGTATTAGAATTGCGTAGTTTGCGTGGGCAGAAATCTGACGCGACTAAAGAAAGCCTTAATAAAGTAATGGCTGATAAAAAACGCTACGAAGCCTCTTTACCAACCTTTAACCATGCTAGCGATAAAATCACCCATATTGGAAAGCGCTTATTGCGGCATTTAAGCGTCGGCTATTTAGATAGCGCGCTTATGTCTAGTCGCCAAGAAATGGGAGATAGTTGGACAACCGTTGGCCTAAATCAAGGTATGCGCAATCTCATGAAAGAAGCCAATAAATTAGCAGCTAATATCACCAAAGAAAGTAAAGACATTAAAACACTGGCAGATAATATTTACCATGTTTTCCAAACCAAACATGGTTTTGATGTATTTGAGCCACCTAAATTAGATATTTCTAATTTTCTTAATAATATGCAGGCATTAGAAAAAATTACTAATGACTTTTGCAGTGACCCTGTTAATGTGCTGACAGAAAAACATTTTTTAATCCGCAAATTCTTTTTAGGCTTGGGTACGCAAACACAAAAAATATTTGAACAGGCAGAAAAAGAGTGCGCCCGCTGGATGGAGGACGTATTAGGCATACTCAAAACGCAAATGGCTGAACATAAAAACAGTTTAGATCAGCGCACTAAGAACTTAACCGAGGCCAAAGAAAGTGCAGGAGCGTTAGATGCGCAACTCGCACTGGTAGAGAGCGAATACGCTGTAGTATCCAAAGAAAGCCAAGGGCTAGACAGCTTGCTGCTGCAATTAATTAAAGCGGTAAAACCTGCAGTAAAAGCCAATGCCACTGTCAAAGTGGAAGTGGCGTTAAATAAATCGATTCAATTGCCTGAGATGCCATTTTTGAGTGTTACGCAAGCATTGTAAAAAATAATACTAGCTCACTAAATCCAAACAATATCGAACGTTTCGCGTGAATACTGGTTATCCGCCTGCAAACTGACGCGCTTGTTAATGAAATCAGATAAATTGGCCAAGCTTTGCGCTTCTTCGTCTAGCAGCAAATCAATTACCGCTGTTGAAGCAATCACTTTAAACTCTTTAGCATTAAATTGTTTAGATTCACGCAGCAGCTCACGCATAATTTCGTAACATATCGTCTGCGCTGTTTTATGCTCACCACGACCATCGCACACTACACATTGCTCGCACAGTAAATGCGCCAAGCTTTCACGCGTGCGCTTGCGCGTCATTTCTACCAAGCCCAGTGAGGTAAAGCCATTAATATTGGTGCGGGCGCGATCTATATCTACCGCTTTTTGCAGCTCAGCTAACACTGTTTCGCGTTGCGCATCGGTATCCATATCGATAAAATCGATAATAATAATGCCGCCCAAATTACGCAGCCTGAGTTGCCGTGCAATGCATTGCGCAGCCTCTAGGTTGGTTTTAAAAATAGTATCAGATAAATTTTTACCACTGACAAAACTGCCTGTATTAACATCAATCGTAGTCAACGCTTCTGTTTGGTCAAAGATTAAATAGCCGCCAGAAGGCAGCTCTACTTTGCGCGACAATGCGCGTTCGATTTCTTTTTCGATATTATAAAAATCAAAAATCGGCCGCTCGCCTTGGTAATGGTAGAGCGGCTTCACCGCTTTGGCCACATAAAGCTCAGCAAATTCTTTTAGTTGTTCATACGTCGCTTTCGAATCAACGCGTATGCTCACCGTGTTGTCATTGACCACATCACGCAGCATTCTTTTAGGCAAGCTTAAATCATAAAATACCAGTGACTTTTCATCAGCATGTTGGCTATCATTTTGAATTTTTGCCCACACTTTTTGCAGATAATCGATGTCATTCAGCAGCTCTGCATCGGTTGCGGTTTCACTCATAGTACGGATAATAAAGCCGCCTTTTCTATCTGCTGGCAGCAATCCAATTAAGCGATTACGCAGCATTTCACGCTCTTCTTCATCCTCAATGCGTTGCGATACGCCAATGTGATTTTGATGTGGTAAAAACACTAAAAAGCGACCTGCAATGCTAATTTCCGTCGTTAGCCGTGCGCCTTTGGTGCTAATGGGCTCTTTAATCACCTGCACAATAATACTTTGGCCTTCAAACAATACTTCTTGAATAGGTCGCTCGGTTTGCGGCTCACCATCAATGTGGCATTCCATAATATCTGCCGCATGCAAAAAAGCTGCGCGCTGCAAACCTATCTCTACAAAAGCTGATTGCATGCCAGGTAGCACACGGCACACTTTGCCGCGATAAATATTGCCGACAGTACCTAAAGACGAACTGCGCTCTACATGAAGCTCTTGCGCAATGCCTTGCTCTAGCACAGCCACGCGCGTTTCCTGTGGCGTTACATTAATTAAAATTTCTTGTCCCAAATCGCTTTTCCTTAAGCCAATCTATTCAAAAGTAGCGCTGTTTCGTGCACTGGCAGCCCCATCACGCCAGTGTAACTGCCTGTAATTTTCTTAATCCAACATGCCGCTAAGCCCTGTATAGCATAGCTGCCAGCTTTGTCTTTATGTTCGCCACTAGCAATATACTCTCGTATCATAGCATCGGTCAGCGACATCATCTCAACTTGTGTCGTGTTTAATGCTGTTACTAAATTGCCGTTAAATGCCACAGCAATGGCAGTATGCACTTGGTGTGTGCTGCCTGATAATTGTTTCAGCATATTAAACGCATCGTCATCATTTTGTGGCTTGCCTAAAATTTCATTATCTAGCGCAACAGTAGTATCAGCTGCTAGGATTGGTAAATTAAAGTCTGGTAAATTCAAGTCCGGCAAGCTTAAATTTGGTGACTTATGCACAATGGCAAGTGCTTTTTGCTCCGCTAAGCGCAATACATAATCTGCTGGCGATTCATTCGGCAAGGCCGTTTCATCAATATCTGCAGGCATCACCACACAATCTATGCCGATTTGTTTTAACAAAGCCACACGGCGCGGACTTTGTGAAGCTAAAATTATTTGTGTAAACATTGACTCACTTTAATTCACTCTATAAAAATTACCAATTATTTCCGTAATGATGCGCTTAGCGGTAAAATAATTGCATTACATAAAAAAAGAAACTGCTTGTGAAAAAACAACCTTGGAAACCCAACACCACTGTGGCTGCCATTGTGCAGCAAAATGGAAAATTTTTGCTGGTAGAAGAACAAACCGACCGTGGTAATCGTTATAACCAGCCTGCGGGACATTTAGAAGATGGTGAAAGCTTAATTCAAGCAGTCATACGCGAAACAATGGAAGAAGCTGCCTATGAATTTACACCAGAATTTTTGCTGGGAATTTACCATTGGAAGCACATGCATAACGACACGACTTACTTACGATTTGCCTTTATTGGCAAGGTAGGCGTGCATTACCCATTACTCGAATTAGACGACGGTATTGTGCAAGCGGTGTGGATGGACATAGATGAAATGCGCGACAAAGCCAATTTAATGCGCAGCCCACAAGTACTTACCTGCGCAGAAGATTATCTTGCAGGCAAGCGCTATCCGCTGCAAGTGGTGACTCACTTATGACTAAAAAACGTGTCGTAGTTGGCCTATCAGGTGGCGTAGATTCCAGCGTCACCGCTTTGCTTTTGAAGCAACAAGGTTATGACGTGGTTGGCTTGTTCATGAAGAATTGGGAAGACGATGACGATGATGAATATTGCAGCAGCAAGCAAGATTTAATCGACGCCGTTTCAATCGCCGATAAAATTGGCATCGATATTGAAGCAGTCAATTTTAGCAAAGAATACAAAGACCGCGTATTTGCTAATTTTTTAAGTGAATACGAAGCAGGCCGCACCCCCAACCCGGATATTTTGTGTAATGCCGAGATTAAATTTAAAGCGTTTCTCGACCACGCCATGAGCTTGGGTGCAGATTTAATTGCCACTGGTCATTACGCGCAAGTACGCGAAAATCCACTTAAGCCAGGATTTTTTCAGCTAATGAAAGCCGATGACGGCAGCAAAGACCAAAGCTATTTTCTGTATCGC
>JANMBK010000088.1:0-6179 GCA_031360365.1 Methylophilaceae bacterium | reverse complement strand
ATTAGTGGTGGCGACGCGCGTCATATTGCACAGGCTTTAAACGCGCAGTCTGCAAATACAGGCACAAAACAGGTTATCATAATAGAAAATTTAGTACTGCAAGGTTTAGTGTTGCTTGAAAAAGGAACGCCATAAAAGTAAATGCCTAAAAAGAAATGCTAGAGAATTACAAGTGAAAGAAATATAAGATGAAATTATTGGTGTGGTTGTTGCTGTTGCTGAATGTCGGTTTGCTCATCTATTTTAATTTAGACTTAATTGCGCCTAAGCCAGCTTTAGCTGATAGATCGATTATGCCAGAAAAGTTAATCATTCTAAGTCAAGCTGAGCTAGAAGCCATGCCCATAAAAACGGAGCCAGCCGTGGTTCAAGCTACGCCACTAACAGCGCTAGATGCCAACAGCAGCTGTTATAAATGGGGTAATTTTACTAAAACTAATCTGCCTGCGGCACAAGTAGTATTGGTGCGCTTGGGTTTGCAGAGTGATATTAAGCAGGAACAAGCCAATAACGAAGATAGACGGTTTTGGGTATATTATCCGCCGCTTAAAAGTGCGCAGTTGGCCGAAGAAAAAGCCTTGGAAATTAGAACATTAGGCATTCAAGAGTTATTTATTGTGCAAGATTCACAGTGGCGAAACGCCATCTCGTTTGGCTTGTTTCAAGATGAGCAATTAGCGAGTGCGCTATTAAGTGAGTTGCAGACAAAAGGCGTAAAAGGCGCAACTAAAGCGCTACGCAGCCCAGGAAAATCACTGAATAGCTTGCTGATAAAATCGGTGAATGCTGGCGCCGTATTAGAGTTGCAGAAAATTAAACCTGAGTTTGTAGGCACCGAAATTGAGCCAACTGCCTGCCCAGTATAAGGTAGATGAGAGTAAGCGCCTTAGCACTTACTCTATAACTGCAGGTTTTTGACGATAATTTAAGGCGTAGCTGGGGCTTCAGGTATTATTTCTGAAGTTACTGCTGCATTTTTTTCGGTAGATGTTGTAACAGTTGCTTTAGTTTTAGCCGCTTCTTGAGCAGCTTTTTCAGCCATTAATTTTTCTTCGACCACTTTTGCTTCTTGAATTTTCTTTAATTGCTCTGGTGAAGCTGATTGGCCAATCATCACTTCATTTTCTTTATTTTGCTTGCGATCAAATAATAGATCATCACCCATAATGACGCGTACCCAATCTGGGTAGCTATATGCAGTGCCTTTGTTGTGGTCGATAATTGCGCCAATACCACCGCCAAATAAAATATTACCAAACATACCGCCATTTGCACGCGAAATCAGTGTTGCAATTCCTGACTCAGTGCCGTCTTTACTGCAAGTCACCATTAAATTTTCACCCGAGCGATGTGGGCGCATAACCCCCGTGTTGTCTGCAGTGAATTCACCACGTTCATTTTTACCCACACATTTAACATCTTTAACCACTTCGTTTGATTTTGAATAGGTTTCAACGCGAACGGATTGATTTGCATCTTTAGTAATACTTGCACAGCCTGTTAATATTGTTGGGAAAGCGACTGCTAAAACTAATAAATTGCGAGAGACTGTCATTATTTTTATTCTTTCATGGTTATTGTTGTTAAGGTTGTTACAGTTAGCGTTTTTTGATGTAAAGGTCGGTAATCGTGCCCTCCTTCATTTCTGCAGCAAAACAGATAGTTTCCGATAGCGTAGGGTGAGCGTGAATCGTTAAACCTAAATCGTGCGCATCGGCTCCCATCTCAATCGCCAATACCGCTTCAGCCAATAGCTCTCCAGCATTGACACCGACAATTCCTGCACCAATGATGCGATGCGTGGTTTTGTCAAAAATCAATTTAGTCGTGCCGTCAGTGCGGCCATTGGCAAGTGCACGGCCGCTAGCTGCCCACGGGAACGAAGCCTTGTCGATTTCAATACTTTTAGCTTTCGCTTCGGTTTCTGTCATGCCAACCCATGCAATTTCTGGGTCAGTGTAAGCCACATTGGGGATGACGCTGGCAACAAATTCAACTTTATGGCCTGCAATCACTTCGGCCGCCACTTTGCCTTCATGTGTGGCCTTATGCGCCAACATCGGCTGGCCAACAATATCGCCAATGGCGAATATGTGATTCACATTAGTACGCATTTGCTTATCTACTGCAATAAAACCACGTTCATCTGCCGCAACACCTGCAAGCTCTGCGCCGATGTCGTTGCCATTAGGTTTGCGACCAATAGATACCAAAACGCGGTCGTAGATTTGCGTTTCTTTAGGCGCATGCCCATCTTCAACACCTTGGCCTTCAAAGCTCACATGAATGCCATCTTTTTTGGCTTCTATCTTGCTGACTTTGGTTGACAGCATAATCGCCTCAAAGCGTTTATCCATACGCTTTTGCAGCGGGCGTACTAAATCTCGGTCGCAACCTGTTATCAGGCCATCCATAAACTCTACCACGCTGACTTTACTACCTAGTGCATCGTAAACAGTGCCCATTTCTAGCCCAATAATACCTCCACCAATGACTAATAAACGCTTTGGAATATCGTCTAATTTAAGCGCGCCAGTAGAGTCCATAATGCGGTCATCATTAACTGTACTTTTATCTAAACCAGGAAATTTAATCGCTTGCGAGCCAGCGGCGATGATGGCGTTTTCAAAACCAATGGTGGTGATTTTGCCATCAGATGCCGTCACTGCGATTTGATGCGAGCTAGTAAACTTGCCCAACCCTTCCACTACCGTTACGCCGCGCTGCTGCGCCATTTGCGCCAAGCCGCCAGTGAGTTTGGCAACGACGTCATTGTTTTTCCAGTTTTTTAAAGCTGCTAAATCAATGGTAGGCTTAGAAAAACTCACGCCATGTGCAGCGGTTTCTTCAGCTTCTGTGATTACTTTTGCCGTGTGTAAAAGTGCTTTGGATGGAATGCAGCCGACGTTTAAACATACGCCACCAAGCGTAGCATAACGCTCAATTAACACTACTTTTAAACCTAAATCTGCTGCACGAAAAGCTGCGGTGTAGCCGCCAGGGCCAGAGCCTAAAACAACAACTTGCGTACTTATATCACTCTGCGAGCTTGCAACAGCAGTGCTGTAAGCCAATACTGGTGCGGCTGCTGAGGCTTGTGTTTTAATAGCACCTGTTTTTACAGTAGTGGCAACATCTGCTTCAAGCACTAAAATGAGCGAGCCTTTTGCAATTTTATCGCCGACTTTGACTTTTACTTCTTTCACAATGCCTGCTTGTGATGATGGAATGTCCATCGATGCTTTGTCAGATTCAACCGTAATGAGTGAATCTTCTTTGGCAATCGTGTCGCCCACTTTTACTAATATTTCGATTACATCTACGCTGTCAAAATTGCCTATATCAGGCACCTGAATTTCAATAAGTTCTTCCACTAAATTACCCATGCTTAACCTTTAATTGCTTAATATAATTTAAGCTAATTTTAGCATTAAAGCTGGGGTTTTAAGCTGTTAAAGCCATGATTCGTCAGGCTAGCGTTAGATTTTATGCGGTGATAGCTGAAATGACTCTTATGGGAATACTAAAATAAAATGCCGCTTAATCTAGGCGGCATGTTTAATAAGATACTTTACAAATATGTGCCAGAAAATATTGTGCTAATCGGTTGCAATACCCATGGCTAGTTTTAGGTTGTTTGCCACATTGACATCAAGCACATCTAGCGCGGCCACTAAATTTAAGGCTTCAGTGTGTTTGCCATTTTGCTCTGCGATGATGCCTAAGTAATACAGTGCGCTACTGTGATTGCTATTACTAGCCACCACCTGATTTAAATGTAACTCTGCTTGCGCAGTATTTTGTAAGCTAAATTCAGCAACAGCTCGGTAAAATACAGCCTCTGTGCTGTGTGGTTCTTTTTCAGCCCAGTCTGTAGCGATAGACTCCAAGGTAGCCCAGTCTTCCATTTTAAGTGGTTGCACTATTTGCATAAAGAATGGCCATTTATCGTGTGATTGTGCCCAAAAAGGCAACTCACTTTTGCCTATAATTGGCTGTTCTGGCTTGTTGACTAGCGCTTGCACCCATTCCACCGGCATATTGTAGTAAAACGCATGATGACCTGGGCTTTTAACGGTGACGATTCCGACTAAATTTCCCGCGTCATCAAACATGCCGCCGCCGCTGTCACCCATTCTAAATGCATTGCTGGCTCTAATTACAACGCTGTTATCCATGGGGTATAAGCCTTTTACAAAGCCGTAAATGCCATTTGGGCGAGGTGAGGAGGTTGCAAAACCGACTGTATAAACAGGCTGCTCATACTTCAGTTTTTCGCTTGAACCAATAGGTGCAATGGGTGCATTAAGTCCAGTGACGGTCAAAATGCATAAATCATGGTGCCAATCGGGTTTAAGCGCACTAGCTTTATAGTTTTCGCCTTTGCTGTTAACACTCACCGAAACTGCGCCTGCAACGACATGACAGTTGGTAACAACTTGATCTTTGGCAATCACAACGCCTGAACCTAAACCATAGCTACCATTCTCAAGGCTGACTTGCACTTTGACCACGTGCGCACTGATTTTTTGCACGATTTCGTCAGTAGGCGCGGCAATACTGGACGTCGCCAGGATAAAGTTCAATAAAGTGGAACTTAATAATGCAGGAACAAGCCTTGTCATGATAATCCCCAATTGTCAGTGTTTAGTAAAACCTCGCCCTAATAAATTTACGTTAAATGTATTTAAGCCAAACGCATGTGTGTAAATAATACCTAGCAATTGTTGTACCAACTTGAAAAGCTGAATTAAGAGCATTTTTGGGGAGTTTGCATGCATTAAACCGCTAAAGTAGCTGGTTAATGGGGGGTTTTGAAGAATATTGCACTAAAAAAGTGCAATATTCTAGAGGGATGATTAAAGCAACAGGCGGCGAACGTCAGAAAGCATCATGCGCATGTGGCTGGTAAAGCGCGCACCATCAGCGCCATCAACCACGCGGTGATCGTAAGACAGAGAAAGCGGCAAGATTAAACGCGGTTCAAAGCCTTTAGTTTTTGCATCGTAAACAGGTTGCATGCTGGAGCGTGATACGCCTAAAATCGCCACTTCTGGACAGTTGATAATGGGCGTAAACATAGTACCGCCAATGCCACCCAAGCTAGAGATAGTAAAGCAACCGCCTTGCATTTCTTCAACTTTCAATTTGCGTTCACGTGCCTTGGTAGAAAGCTCCATTAACTCTCGCGCAATATCCAGCACGTCTTTATTTTGCACTTCTTTTACCACAGGCACCACCAAGCCATCTGGCGTATCGCAGGCAAAGCCAATGTTGTAATAGTTTTTTAAAATTAAGCTATCGCCATCGGGCGCAAGCGATGCATTAAAATTCGGATACGCCTTTAAGGCATTCACTGAAGCCTTGATTAAAAATGCCAACATGGTCAGTTTCACGCCGCGTTTTTCGGCGTCCGCCATCATAGATTTTCTAAAATCTTCTAAATCCGTAATATCGGCTTCGTCAAACTGTGTGACATGCGGCGCAGTGACCCAATTGCGATGTAAATTGGCGCCAGAGATTTTTTTAATGCGCGATAATGGTTTGGTTTCAATCTCGCCAAATTGGCTAAAATCAATCACCGGCATGGGCAGGGTGGCCAAGCTGCCTAAGCCTGCACCCATGTTCTCACTGCGCGGTTTAGCCAGCTCATTTTTTACATACGCTTGCACGTCAGATTCTAAAACTCTATTCTTTGACGCGCTACCTTGCACTAAGGCCAAATTGACACCCAACTCGCGCGCAAATTTACGTACACTGGGGCTAGCGTGCGAAGCTTTTGTACCATTCGTCACTACACTTTCTGCCACTGGCAGCGGTTGATGTGCGGGTTGAATTTTTTGCGTGGGCGCTGGAGCAGGGCGGCTAGGTGTTGGTATAGCTGGATCAATTTTTGGCGTTTCTGCTGCAGGCTTTTTCTCTGACATTATTGGAGCAGGGCCAGAAGCCGCATGGATATTGGCCCCTGGCGATGCAGTTGTGGATGATATGACGGCCTCGGTAGCTTCTAGTGTTAACATTAAATGTCCTTGGGCAATTTTGTCACCCACTTTTAGCTTCACTTCTTTCACGGTGCCGCCAAATGGCGCAGGAATATCCATTGATGCTTTGTCA
Organism: Methylophilaceae bacterium; assembly: GCA_031360365.1. GTDB lineage: Bacteria > Pseudomonadota > Gammaproteobacteria > Burkholderiales > Methylophilaceae > Methylotenera_A. Next base: position 65 of record JANMBK010000088.1, on the reverse strand, counting down.
GATTCAACCGTCATCAACGAATCATCTTTAGCAATCACGTCGCCTGCTTTGACCAAAATTTCGAT
>JANMBK010000043.1:0-4736 GCA_031360365.1 Methylophilaceae bacterium | reverse complement strand
ATGCTAAGGTTTCTGGTGCAACAGTAAAGTCGGTAAACCTGGCAGAAAAACGTGCTGCACGCAGAATTCGCACCGGGTCTTCTAAAAATGCCGCGCTCACATGGCGCAAGATTTTGGATTGTATGTCTTCGCGGCCATTGTGTGGGTCTATCAATTTGCCATCCACATCCTTAGCAATTGCATTAATCGTAAAATCGCGGCGCGCTAAATCTTCTTCTAATGTCACATCTGGTGCGGCATGCACCGCAAAGCCTTTGTAGCCCGTCCCAGTTTTGCGCTCGGTACGCGCTAGTGCATATTCCTCGTGTGTTTTGGGGTGTAAAAATACTGGGAAGTCTTTTCCGACTGGTCTGTAACCCGCATCCAGCATGGCCTGTGGCGTGGCACCTACCACTACATAATCATGATCCTTAACAGTTAAGCCTAACAGATCATCGCGCACGGCGCCGCCTACGCTGTAAACTTTGAAATCATCTTTAGGCATGTTTATCGCGTATGTTTATCAAGTTTATTTATCAGCCATGTTTATCTGCGTGAACTAATAACGCGCCCTGCGGCTGTGCGAAAGCCATCGTAGAGCGAACGCGGGCTTGTGTCGAGCAAATATTCTGGCACCACCACATCTAACGCCGTTGGCGCCACATTAAGCTCGGCAGCCATTGGCTGTGCGGTAATATTATCGACTTGCATCGAGCGAATATTATCGCGTGTCATTAGCTTAATAGGCATCAGCTCCAGCATGAAACCCTGCGCCATAGATAGTGTATCGTTTAAGCCAATAATCGGTCGTTGTTTGCCTAAAATATCCATTACTTTTTGTACTATCTGGCGCAAAGTGTAAATATTTGGGCCAACCAAGTCATAGCTTTTACCATAAGTCGCCGTATTTTCTAGCACATTCAAAAAACATTGCGCCACATCTTCTACCCAAATGGGTTGAAACTTAGCGTTAGGTTTTGCCAACGCAATCACTGGTAAAAACTTTACCAAATTGGCAAACATAGTTAAAAAACTATCACCACGCCCGAATATCACCGATGGCCTAAAAATGGTGATATCGAGTTTCTTATTATATTCAGTCACCGCCGCTTCTCCAGCAGCTTTACTTTTTAAGTAGGCACTAGGCGCATTTTTACTGGCTTGCAAGGCACTCATATGAATAAGCCTTGCTATGCCAAGCTCATCACATAGTCGCGCCACACGACGCGGCAATTGGTGGTGAATTTTCTCAAAGCTATTTATACTTGTTTCGTGCAAAATTCCGACTAAATTAATCACCGCATCGCTGCCTTTTAGTGCATCTTTTAGCGCATGATTATCAGCAATGTCGCATTCGACTACTTGCACATTCGGTAACAAAATCAAATGTTTAGCCGCTTCACGTCTGCGAGAAAGCACATTAATTTGATAACCCGCTTGATCTAACTTGGTGACTAAAGCACTGCCAACAAAGCCAGCGCCGCCTATGATGGTAATATTTTTAATTGTCATTTAATTGATTAACTATGCATGTTTATTCAGCAGAAATCGCTTGCTCCGTGTCTGGCAAAGGCTCTTGTAAAGCTGATTGCTGACTACTGATGGCGTCAAATTTACTCGGGATAATACCTAGTCGCTGCTTCAGCGGTATACTTTTTAAACCCAAGCGCGTCGCATATAAGTGCGCGTTGGCCATCACTTTTAGCACATACAGCCGCGTCTCACTAAACGGAATCGTCTCCGCATAAATCGCACCCTCCAGCGGTGTGTTGCCCATCCATTTTTTAGCGCGGCTAGGCCCCGCATTATAGGCGGCGGTGGCCATAGTTTCTTGGCCATTCATTAACTCTTTAGTGTAGCCCATGTAAAATGTGCCTAGTGCTATGTTGGTATCTAACTGATGTATCATGCCATTGTGGTAACCACCTACGCCTGCGCGGCCCGCAATCCACTTGGCAGTGGCAGGCATTAGTTGCATTAAACCAGCCGCCCCTACCCCTGATTTTGCATAGTGCATAAAACGACTTTCTTGCCGAGTAATACCATATACCCAAGCTTCATCTACCTCATTCTCTGCTGCAGAATCCTTGATTAAATTGCGATAGGGTATTGGGTAGCGCAATGCAAAATCGTGTATTTCTGTCGTTTTGTCAGCAGTAATAATGGTTAAATCGTACCATTTTTTACGTTGTGCAAATTCTGCCGCTGCCAGTAATTGTTTGTCGTCAAAATCTTTGCTTGCATGCGCCCATTCAGTTTTGGCTTCCCACCGCAAATCCACTCTTTGCAAAGCTTCCACTCGCTGAAAAGCCTCAATATTGGCAATATCTGCCACTTCTTCCTCTGTGACTTTATAAGTGTTTAATGGCGCAGCCATGGTGTCAGCACCTTCTTCTTGTGCTAGCCAGCCATAAAAATGCCGCTCAGTAGAAAGTTTGGCAAATATAGTGTTGGCTTCTAATGTTTGTGATTGTTTTCCATTAACAAGCTGCGCCTTGAGTGCGCGCGCTTTCCAATAACGCCAAGCGCCTTCTGCAGCTTGCTCTGGCGACATTTTAGATGTTGCAAGCAATACTGCATCCCAATTTTTTTCACGCAAAGCAGCACGCGTAAACCAAGCTAACTGTTCTTTATTTAACGCTGTATCATTTGCGCGCTTAAACCACTGCAATGCCTCAGGCTCGTGTCGCTGTGCCGCATACCAAGCCAGCCTGCCTTGAAAATAGCTTCTATCTTCTGGCTTAAATAAATCGACCACTTTATTAAACGCATTTAAAGCTTGTTGTGAGTTGGTTTTGGCAAGGCGGCTGAGCGCAAATAAATTCAACTCCTGGCCAAAGCGCGTATTAAACGAGATGCTTTTTTTGGCTAACACCACGCTGGGGCTGCTGTAAGCTTTATCAATCAGCGCATATTGACTTGCAGTAAACGTTTTTGAGCGCCGGATGATAGATTTAGCTAATGCAACGCGGCTATCTTCTAACGCTAACCTGAGTCGCATAAAAATATCATCTTCACTCAACACGCCCGCCGCTTGCATGCGATCGTACAAATTGGCACAGTTGGCTGCTTGTTCTTTGGGCTGCATCCAAAGTGATTTGGCACCTTCTAATACCGAGGCATCACCTAGCACTGCGCTGGCTTCTGCCGCATAGCAGGCTACCGCATTATCTTCTAATTGGTAATGTGAAACCTCACTAGAGAAATTTTCCCAATCCTGTTGTTTTCCTAGTTTTTTTAAAAATTCGCCGCGCATTCGGTCGGCAAAAGGATAATCGCTGTAGGTGTTAATAAAATCTAGTACGGTTTGGTTGTCAGAATCCTCCAAATTAAGCAACATCAGCCAGTAATCAGCGTAGGGGGCGAGGATGTAATTTTGATTTTTTAGCTGTTGAACATATTCTGATAAGGCAATGGCATTTTTTCTATCATAAGCCGCGCGTGCTTGTAAAAACTCTGCATCACCTGTTGCAGCATATGCCGTGGAAGCCAATATCCATGCGGCTGTCAGAGCACTAAAAAAATGCATTAAAAGTGGTTTTATAAAATGATTCTGCATACTAAAACGAATTTTAGAACCTAATGACGCGCGATATAAGAAACAGCACCAACATGGCGGCCAACGACAAGCCAAAATATTTAATAACGACCAAAATATAATCAAGATATTTTTTATTTTTGGTGCCGACATAAGCAGCCAGCAGCACTAACATGGCTATCAGCAGCAACATCAACACTAAACGAAGAATGACCATGTGGGTTCTTAATTAAACGTGTATCTAACTAAAATGTGGCATTAAATTGGGCGTAAAAAATGCGGTTTGCTCTTGAAAACCTGTTGGCGCCTCGGCAATATTATCAAAACTAGCGTATTCCCACGCGGTGGTATCGTCCAGCAAGGCACGTAACAATGCATTATTAAGCGCGTGACCAGATTTATACGCCGTAAAAGCACCCAACAAGGGATGACCGAGCATATATAAATCGCCAATAGCATCTAACACTTTGTGTTTGGCAAATTCGTCTTCATAACGCAAACCATCGGTGTTTAATATGCGATATTCATCTAGCACAATGGCGTTGTCCAAACTTCCACCACGTGCTAACCCATTGGCGCGCAGGTATTCAACCTCGTGCATGAATCCGAAAGTTCTGGCACGGCTAATCTCTTTAACATAAGTATTATCTTTAAAATCTAGCTTGACATTGCTGCCAGAGTTTTCGAACACAGGGTGTGCAAAGTCAATAGTAAAATCCATTTTAAAACCGTGGTAAGGCTCAAACTTCACCCATTTGTCACCGTCTTGAACCCCAACTAACTTTTTGATTTTAATAAATTTTTTAGCTGCATCTTGTTCTGTAATGCCTGCTTGTTGTAGCAAGAATATAAACGGGCCAGAGCTTCCATCCATTATGGGGATTTCGGAAGCTGTCACTTCGACAACAATATTGTCAACGCCCAAACCAGCCAATGCAGACATTAAGTGCTCCACGGTGGCAACACGCGCACCATTGTGTTCTAGGGCAGAACACATGCGTGTATCACGCACCGCGTCAGGTCGTGCTTGTATAATAGGCGCACCGGGCAAATCGGCGCGCACAAATACAATACCAGCATCAATTGCAGCAGGTTTTAAAGTCAATGTGACTTTTTCACCGTTGTGCAAACCAACGCCAGTGGCACTGACCTGTTTTTTTAAAGTACGTTGTTTCTACATATTTGTTTTAACATCATTGTACTAACATCTTAGCTTCAA
>JANMBK010000021.1:0-7739 GCA_031360365.1 Methylophilaceae bacterium | reverse complement strand
CGCGACATTGTTGTTGCATCTTGGTACACGCGCAGAAAAAGATTTATCTGTCATCAGCAAGCCAACATCTGAAGAAGAAATCTGCTTGTTTGATGCGATTAAAGCCAAATTAAAAACTGATCCAACTTGGTATTCAGTGCGTTTGGCCAGCATTATTGGCGTGACAGAAGAAACCACGACTGGCGTTCACCGCTTGTATCAAATGCACAAAGAAGGTAAATTGGCCTTCCCAGCGATTAACGTTAACGATTCTGTTACAAAATCAAAATTCGACAATTTGTATGGCTGCCGCGAAAGTTTGGTCGATGCGATTAAACGCGCAACAGACGTGATGATTGCGGGTAAAGTGGCTGTGGTGGCGGGTTACGGCGATGTGGGTAAAGGCTCTGCACAAGCATTGCGTGCGTTATCTGCCCAAGTTTGGGTAACAGAAGTTGACCCAATTTGCGCGCTACAAGCGGCGATGGAAGGTTATCGCGTGGTAACGATGGATTATGCCTGTGAACATGCGGATATTTTTGTCACTGCAACAGGCAATTATCACGTGATTACGCATGATCATATGGCCAAAATGAAAGACCAAGCTATTGTGTGTAACATCGGTCATTTTGATAACGAAATTGACGTTGCCAGCTTAGAAAAATACGTCTGGGACGAAATTAAACCACAGGTTGATCACGTTATTTTCCCTAACGGTAAAAAAATTATCTTGTTAGCAAAAGGTCGTTTGGTGAATTTGGGCTGCGGCACCGGCCACCCAAGCTATGTCATGAGCTCAAGCTTTGCAAATCAAACCATCGCGCAAATTGAGTTGTTTACGCGTCAAGCAGATTATCCAGTGGGTGTTTATGTGTTGCCAAAACACTTGGATGAAAAAGTGGCGGTGTTACAATTGAAAAAACTCAATGCACAGCTGACAAGATTATCTGAAACACAAGCTGCCTATATTGGTGTTTCGCAAGATGGGCCTTATAAGCCAGATACTTATCGCTATTAAGGTTTTCTAATTAGTCCTTGTTTAATTAAAATCGTAAAAGGAATAGACACATGAAATTACTGATTGGATGGTTGTTAAATGCTTTGGCCTTGCTAGCTGTGGCTTATCTTGTGCCAGATATTCATGTGTCTAACTTTATGTCTGCATTAATTGCGGCTGCAGTCATTGGTTTGGCGAACATGTTGATTAAGCCCATTTTGTTAATACTCACCTTGCCAGTTACCATTATTACGCTAGGTTTGTTTATCTTCGTGATTAACGGCATATTATTTTGGATAGCGGGTTATTTTTTACAAGGTTTTGATGTTAAAACCATTATGGCTGGCATTATTGGCGCCATTGTCTACAGTATTATTTCGTGGATTTTAAGTGCTATTTTGGTAGATAAAAAATAAGCGCATTAAAAAAATTAACAGCAAAAATGCGTAAATATAATGACTAAGCATATTCCATTAAGTTTTGAATTTTTTCCGCCAAAAACAGCGGATGGCATTGCCAATTTGCGCGAAACACGTACGCAACTGGCGCAATTTAAGCCAGAGTTTTTCTCGGTGACGTTTGGCGCGGGTGGTTCAACCACGGATCGTACCAAAGAAACTGTGTTTGAAATTCAAGCCGATGACCACCATGCTGCACCGCATATTTCATGTATTTCTTCTAGTAAAGAAGAGATTCGCGAATTATTAACCTCATACCAAGCTAAAGGCATTAAGCGTTTAGTTACCTTGCGTGGTGACGTGCCTTCTGGCGAAGTCAGTGCGGGTGATTTTAAATATGCTAATGAATTAGTGAATTTTATTCGCCAAGAAACGGGTGACTGGTTTCATTTGGAAGTGGCAGCTTACCCAGAGTTTCACCCAGAGGCGCTATCTGCTGCCAAAGATATGGCCAATTTTAAACGCAAGGTTGAAGCAGGCGCAAACTCGGCCATTACCCAATATTTTTATAACGCAGATGCGTATTTTAGATTTGTTGATAATTGCGTGGCGGATGGCATTAGTGTGCCGATTGTGCCGGGTGTAATGCCGATTTATAATTACACGCAATTGGCACGCTTTTCTGCTGTGTGCGGTGCAGAAATTCCACGTTGGTTGCGACTGCGCTTAGAGGTGTATGCCGATGATATGCCGTCGCTTCGGGCGCTTGGCATTGATGTGGTAACTGAGTTGTGCGAACGTTTACTGGCGTGGGGCGTGCCTAGCTTGCATTTTTACACTTTGAATCAAGCGGGCATTATTAGCAATATCATTAACAATATTGGTGTCAACAATATTGGCTTAGACAATACCAGCGTTTTATAGCGTAAGTAAATGCGTATAAAATTTAGTGTATCGTCAAGCCGCGTGGGTTAAACATCGCGTCTTCTACAAACAAGTAATCTTTTTCTCGGCCTGTATTCCACAGTGCAATCATGGTAATCCAGCGCATTTCTTCAATGCGAATATGCTCTTGTTGTAAGGCCATTGCGCGGTCAATAATTAAATCGCGCTCCACATCGTTAATGACATTGGCTTGCTGTAAAAATAAGATAAAGCTAATGCTATCAAGGTTGATTTTTTTTAGCTCAATGCCGGCAAACACGCGCATGCTAGAATCTTTGTGGCAATAAATAGCAGGCGGTTGTGCCAGCATGCTCTTCATTTCATCAAACCAGTTCACGGCACCAGTAATATCGGAGTATTCAAAGCCTGCCGCGGAAAGCTCTTGTGTTAATACCTCGCTATCAGGCTGCGCATGATTAGCAAAGTAATTTTCAAACATGAACACTAAAACTTCAAACATAGTTTATCCTTATTAATTAAAGATGGAATCTATTTTTTATTGTTAGTATTCCCGCACTAAAAAACTAAACCCAAAGTTTAAATTAGGCGCTGATATTGATTGCCTACTAAAACAGTAATTTTACCTTCTAGCTCCAACATCATTAGCATGGCGGAAAGCGCCTCGGTCGTCAATGCAGTACGTTGCTGTAAAACTTCAAAATTAATTGCATCAAAACCCATCGAAGCTAATACTGTATTGGACTCTGGGCCTGTTACGACATCAGGCATCAGCTCACTCATTAGTCCAGTTGGGCTAATCTCAAACAGTAAATTATTTATTTCTTCTAAGATATCTTGCGTGTTTTCAACTAATTTTGCGCCTTGCTTAATCAGTTGATGGCAACCTTTTGCCACAGGTGAGTGTATTGAGCCTGGAATAGCAAACACCTCGCGTCCCTGCTCTGTCGCCAAGCGCGCCGTAATGAGTGAGCCACTGTCAATGTTTGCCTCTACTACTAAACAGCCTAGGCTTAAGCCGCTAATTAAACGATTACGTCGTGGAAAATTTTGTGCTTTAGATGGCGTACCCAGCGGAAACTCGGAAATGATTAGCCCGCGTTCAGCAATTTTATGCGCTAAATCGCGATGTCGCGCAGGGTAAACAATATCTAAGCCAGTGCCCACCACTGCAATGGTTGCGCCATTGGCTTTAAGTGCGCCCCTATGGGCGGCACCATCTATTCCCAGCGCCATACCACTGACTACGCACAGCCCATAGTTGCACAAACTTGCTGCAAATTCTTCCGCATTTTTTTCGCCTTGTGGGGTTGCGCTACGGCTGCCCACGATAGCAATGCAGGGATGATTTAGCCATTTTAGATTGCCAATTGCATACAAGACTGCGGGTGGATTGCTAATTTCGAGCAGTTTTTTTGGGTAAGTGCTATCGGCCAGTGTTACAACATACGCATTGTCTTTTTGCAGCCAAGCTAGAGTGGGCGCAATCGCATCATTATCTACCCCTTGCTTAATTTTTCGGGCAATCTCTTCATCGACCACTTCGCGCAACTGGCTGATGCTGGCGCTGTAGATGTTTTCAGGTGAGCCAAATTTGGTGAGTAGCTGGCAAAGTGCAGCGTTGCCTAAACCTAAGGTTTGATTCAGTGCAACCCATTGCGCGACATCGTAATTTTCAATGTCGGCATTTGGCTGCATACTAGTCTGCATTTATGGCGTTTGTACGGCGTCTAACGTGTAAACAGCATCTGTTGAGTTCATAATCAAGCCGTAAGCCACTTTATCAAAGGTTCTGAACACCATTAACAAACCCACTCGTTCATCAGGTAATTTTATTTGACCAGGCTTTAATACCACGTTGGTTTGTTTTACATCTTTTTCAAAGTTAACGATTTTTTTGCCATCTGCGCCAGTGGAAACATCAAAATTAAGTTCTTTTAATTTTTTTTCTTCAGGCGTCACTTGGTTAGTTTTTTTGTCTTTGTATTCAGGGTCGTTAATTACTTTGCCATAGCGTTTAATCGCCAACACATGACCCTCTTCTAAGCCATCATTTTTACCGCGATTAATGGAAACCACCGTATTTGGCCCGCCTTCGGCCACGCCACCGTAAATACGCATAATGCGGCCATTAATTTCTTTATCTGGTGCATGCGGCACAAAGCTGCTTTTGAATTCGTCTTGCGTGACTACTAAACGGTCTTTGGCAAAAATCTCTTCTTTAGCGCGCACAATGTCGCCTGTGGCAGGCGCGCCATAACGCGCAATATCTACATCACCTAAGTAAATCGCTTCTGTGCCTAATACTTCTTTTGTATCTGGATCGGTGAGTTTTTCACCTGGGCGATAAATATTCCAATGTGTGCCTGCACCCTCTTTAATGTCATTAATATATACGCGGGTGCCAGGGCTTAAAATCACGCGATTATCTGGGCCTGAAATAATGCGTGGTGAATTATCAAGCTGGCCGTTTTCTATGAGCAGTGGTTGGCTTAAAAATGGCGTAATCACACTAGGTGAGATGGTTTGAATCGCTTCTTCCTCTAGTGGTTCTTCGATGATGCCTGGCTCAAGTACTACCGTTTCACGAACTAATTTTAATTGTGGGCTTCCACTACTGGTGTCTAGCACTACCACGTCACCCGGATAAATAAGGTGCGGATTTTTAATCTGCTCGCGGTTCATGCGCCAAACTTTTGGCCACTGCCATGGGTCTTTTAAAAACTTGCCAGAAATGCCCCACAGTGTGTCGCCTTTTACTACCACATGGCGCTCTGGCGCATTTTTTTGCAGCTGCACTGAGTCACCATTAGTGCCTGCATTTATGCTGAAGCTTAAGCAGCTAATCACAAGCAGCGTTATAATACGTTTATTCATTGCATGACCTCGGTCAAAATGGCGGTAAAAGTAATGTTATGGTATCCGCGAAATTGCATTAAATTTATCATGTAATCCATTCAACAATCAAGCTTTTTTACTAAATCAAGGCATTTGCGATTGATGATTGTTGATATAAGACAACACTTTACTATTTTTGTAGTTAATTTATACAAATGGCAAAACTCACAATACTGAATTACCCAGACCCACGTTTGCACACGCTGGCCAAACCTGTCAAAGAGGTAAATGACGATATTCGCAAGCTAATTGCAGATATGGCAGAAACCATGTATGCCGCGCCAGGCATAGGCTTAGCGGCCACGCAGGTGAATCAGCATATTCAACTCATTTTGGTCGATACTAGCAAAGAGCAAAACGGTTTGCAGGTGTTTATTAACCCCAAAATTGTGGCAAAAGACGGTGAGCAAGATTACGAAGAAGGTTGCTTATCGGTGCCTGGCGTGTACGAAACAGTGACGCGCGCCGAGAAAATTACCGTGGAAGCACTGGATGCCAATGGCAAAAAATTTAAGTTAAAAGCCAGTGGCTTGCTGGCGGTGTGTGTCCAGCATGAGATGGATCATTTACTGGGCAAAGTGTTTGTGGAATATTTATCGCCGCTTAAGCGCAACCGTATTAAATCAAAAATGTTAAAGCATAATCGCGAAATTGAGCGAAATAGTTACTAAAAGCTTAAATTAAACCCTTAAATAAGAGCTATGAAAATAATTTTCGCTGGTACGCCCGAGTTTGCAGTGCCTGCCCTGCAAGCCTTATTGGATGCGGGTGCTGGGCATGCCGATTTAATGCAAGATGATTTGAAGCATGAAAAGTTTGAAATTGTCATGGTATTAACCCAGCCAGATCGGCCCGCGGGGCGCGGCATGAAGTTACAAGCCAGCCCAGTCAAACAACTGGCTTTGCAGCACACTTTAAATATATTCCAACCAGAAAGTTTAAAACCTGCAGAAGTACAAGCAGAAATTGCTGCCGTCAATGCAGATGTCATGATAGTCGCTGCTTATGGCTTGATTATTCCAACAGTCGTGTTGAATATGTTCGGGCCTAGTAACCAAAAGCTTGGTTGCTACAACATTCACGCCAGTTTGCTACCGCGCTGGCGCGGAGCGGCACCAATTCATCGCTCAATATTAGCGGGAGATACAGAAACTGGCGTGACCATGATGGAAGTGGTGCCAGCATTAGATGCGGGCAACATGATTAGCAAAGCTGTGGTAAAGATTACTGATGCCGACACCACGCAAACGTTGCACGATAAACTCAGCCTGCAAGGCGCCGGTTTAATGCTGCAAGCCATGCGCGATTTGATTGCGAACGGAAAACTACCAAGCGAGCCGCAAGATGAAAGCTTGGTCAACTATGCGCACAAACTAGAAAAAGCCGAAGCTGCTATCGATTGGCAAAAAAGCGCGGTAGAGATTTCGCGCCAAGTACGTGCTTTTAATCCTTTTCCTGTGGCTACAGCACAGTTTCGCGGTGAGACTTGTCGCATTTGGTTTGCTACAGCAGTGCAACAACAAACCCGTGCAAAAGCAGGTGAAATTATTGCTTTACCACATGCCCTGCAAGCCAATACCCCAAGGCACCCTCTCTCAAACTCACTTCGTAAGTTTGATTCACCTTGTATCCATGCGGCATGTGGCGATGGTGTTTTATTAATTTCTGAACTGCAAATGCCAGGCGGGAAACGCCAAACGGCGCAACAATTTATGCAAGGCCAGCATGTCAAAGTTGGTGAGCTTTTCGCTTGAATTTTGTTTACTTGAATTTTCCATGTAGAAGCTTCATATTATCAGTTGCAAACAACGAATAATTTGAGATGCAGTACAAGGCGCCCGGAACGGAGAAACCGGAATGTACAATTAGTACATGAGGATTTCGAGTACCGCGTAACGCTGTAGTGCGCTCAAAGTATTTGTTGAATATAAGGAGAACAATATGTTTGGAAACTGGATTAAAACCTTCGTACTCATGGCAGTCATCACCGCCTTATTTGGCGCGGTGGGGGGTGCATTGGGTGGTGGCACAGGAATGATTATGGCGCTGTGTTTGGCGGGCGCGATGAATTTTTATGCCTATTGGTTTAGCGACAAAGCCGTGTTAAAAATGTATGGCGCGGTGCAAGTAACGCCTGAAAATACAGAGTTTCGTAACTATTACAACATGGTAAAAGAGCTGGCGCAAAACGCCGAGCTGCCCATGCCAAAAGTGTATGTAATGAACGAAAACCAGCCCAACGCATTTGCCACTGGCCGTAACCCCGAAAACGCCGCCGTTGCTGCCACCACAGGCATTATGCAAGTGTTAAGCGAGCGTGAATTACGCGGTGTAATGGCGCACGAGCTGGCGCACGTCAAACATCGCGATACCTTAATTTCTACCATCTCTGCCACCATGGCAGGCGCAATTGGCTCTATTGCGCAGTTTGGCATGATGTTTGGTGGCGGCCGTGGTGATGGCGAACGCCCAAATATGATCATCAGCATGTTAATGATGTTTTTAGCGCCTATGGCGGCAGGGCTTATTCAAATGGCCATTTCTCGCTCAAGGGAGTACGAGGC
>JANMBK010000293.1:0-6510 GCA_031360365.1 Methylophilaceae bacterium | reverse complement strand
TGCCGATGCAGGCTCGCGTAAATTGATCGAAAGTTTGGGCGTCGATGTGCGCTACTACAACATTATTTACGAAGCAGTGGACGAAGTGAAAGCAGCGCTAGGCGGCATGCTAAAACCAGAGCAACGTGAAAGTATGATAGGGACAGTAGAAATTCGTGAAGTATTCCGCATCTCTAAAGTGGGCGCGATTGCTGGTTGTTATGTGCAAGACGGCATGATTAAACGCAACTCTAAAGTACGTGTATTGCGTGCCAATGTGATTATTTACACGGGCGAGTTAGATTCGTTGAAACGCTTTAAAGATGATGTTAAAGAAGTTAAAAACAATTTTGAATGCGGCCTATCACTCAAAAACTATAACGACATTGAAGTGGGCGACATACTTGAAGTCTATGAAATGATTGAAATTGCGCGTACTTTATAAATGCTTCTTTACTGGATTTAAACTAATAAGTGATTGATTTGACGCAGAATAGAAATTCACTTTTATGCGATGCAGCACAAGAAGCCGCGGAGCGCACGAAGCAGACATATGCCGTTTATAGGCAAGGAGTAAGCGAGCACGTGACGCAGCGATGCGCGCATAAAATGAATTTATATCGGTGGAAAAATGGCTAAAGAGTTTTCAAGAGCCACCCGAGTAGCCGAGCAGATGCAACGCGAGCTGGCAGATTTAATCATGTTTGAGGTAAAAGACCCGCGCATCACCATGGTGACGATTACTGCAGTTGAAGTGACGGGTGACATGGCGCATGCCAAGATTTATTACAGCGCAGCAAAAAAATCAGACGGCTTGCAAAATGGCCTAGAGAAATCTGCTGGTTATTTACGCACACAAGTGGCAAAACGCATGTTATTACGCACAGTGCCGCAGCTGCATTTTGTCTATGATGAATCGATTGATGTTGGCATAAAAATGGCGCAATTGATTGATGCCGCGCGCGCTTCAGACGACAAACTCAACCCAGATAAATAGCACTTGGCCGAAAAAAAGATTCAAATTAAACGCATTAAACGCAACATCAACGGCGTTTTATTGCTAGATAAACCACTCGGTTTTTCATCTAACCAAACCCTACAAAAAGTAAAATGGCTGTTTCAAGCAGCTAAAGCTGGACACACCGGCACGCTAGATCCGCTTGCCACTGGGCTGCTGCCAATATGTTTGGGCGAAGCCACTAAGTTTGCGCAATATGTCACTGATGCAAACAAAACCTACGTTGCGACGATTAAATTAGGTGCGACTACAACTACGGGTGATGCCGAAGGCGAAGTATTAACAACTGCGCCAGTCAATGTCACGCAAAGCCAATTTGCCGCAGCTTGCCAGCAATTTATTGGCGAAATTTCGCAAGTGCCGCCGATGTATTCTGCGCTTAAATTTGAAGGCCGAGCCCTTTATACCTACGCTAGGGAGGGCGTGGATATTGCCCGCCAGAGCCGCCTCATTCATATCAGTCATATTTCAGTGGATAATTTTAAAGCAGATGTTGCGCAAATTACTGTGGTTTGCAGCAAAGGCACTTACATTCGTACGCTGGCAGAAGATATTGGCGCTACGCTTGGCTGCGGTGCGCATTTAATTGGCCTGCGACGCACTGAAACGGCGGGTTATCTGCTCTCAAATGCAGTGACGATTGAACAGCTAAAAAGTTTGACTATTGAAACGCGCGATACACTTTTACTGCCTGTAGATTCTGCCATTGAAAGTTTGCCTAAAGTGATTTTAAACGCAGATGCCGCCCACTTTATGATGCAAGGCCAGTCAGTGTGGATGGCAGGTAAAACGCCAGACAGCGAATTGCGTTTGTATGATGAACAAAATAACTTTTTAGGCTTAGGTTTTTTGCAAGATGACGGAAAAATCGCTCCAAAAAGATTGATTCAAAAGCAAGCGTAAAAATTGTGTAAATGATTAACAAAATCAGCTTGTTAAGCATAAAAAAGCTTGTTAATTGATGCGTAACAGTCTAAAATGCGCACTCGAATAAATGAATGCATTTGCGGTTAAGCTTGTTTAATAAAACAAATTTTGCTGCGCTTGCATTGACGCTAACTAAAAGGAAACATAAAGATGGCAACTACAGCAGCAGACCGCGCTAAAATCATTGGCGATTTTCAACAAGCAAAAGGCGATACAGGCAGCCCAGAAGTACAAGTGGCGCTGTTAACTAGCCGTATTGCGTATTTAACCGAGCATTTTAAATCAAACAAAAAAGACAACCACTCACGCCGTGGTTTATTGGCCATGGTTAGCCAGCGTCGTAAATTGTTAGATTATTTAAAAAGTGAGAACACACAACGTTACCAAACATTGATTGAGCGTTTGGGTCTACGTAAATAATTGTTATAAAAGTTTGGCTTAATATTATTTTGCTCACTTTTATAATGTAAAGAAAAGCCGATTGCATGGTGATATGCGTCGGCTTTTTGCTTTAAATTTATCACTAAATTATTGTTAATATAGAGTTGCTTATTGTTGGGTAGTGAATAATAAGCTATTGAAATGAAAAGCAAAGAGAAAAGGAAACCTAATGTTTAATGTTACAAAAAAGAGTATTCAATTTGGCGCAAATACGCTCACCTTAGAAACAGGTGAAATTTCACGTCAAGCAGATTCAGCCGTATTAGTAAGCTATGGCGATACCGTCGTGTTGGTTGCAGTTACTAGTAAAAGTGAAGTAAAAGAAGGTCAAGATTTTTTCCCATTAACTGTAGATTACATGGAAAGAACCTATGCTGCAGGCAAAATCCCAGGTGGATTTTTTAAGCGTGAAGGCCGTCCTTCAGAAAAAGAAACACTGACAAGCCGCTTAATCGATCGCCCATTACGCCCACTGTTTCCAGAGGCGTTCTACAACGAAGTGCAAGTGGTCGCCACTGTCATGTCGTCTGACCCAGAAATTGATTCTGATATCCCTGCCATTATCGGCGCATCAGCCGCCATGTCGTTGTCTGGCATTCCATTTTTTGGCCCATTAGGCGCAGCTCGCGTAGGTTATATTGATGGCGAATATGTATTAAACCCAAGCAAAACTGAGCTAGAAACTAGCCAAATGGATTTAGTAGTTGCGGCTACTGAAACTGCGGTAATGATGGTGGAAAGTGAAGCAAAAGAATTATCAGAAGAAATTATGCTGGGCGCAGTTGTGTTTGGCCACGAGCAAATGCAAGCGGTGATTGCCATGATTAATGAAATGGTGCATGAAGCAGGTAAAGACGCTTGGGATTGGGCAGCACCAGAGCCAGATACAGCATTGATTGCAAAAGTAGCCAACATTGCCGAAAAAGACGTGTACGCAGCGTTTCAGATTAAAGCCAAAGGTGCGCGCTCAACTAAATTAGACGAAATTAAAAATCGTGTGATGAGCGAGCTGATTACCGAAAATACCAGCACTGAAGAAGCCAACAAAATCAAAGGTGAGTTTTTTAACCTAGAAGCCAAAACCGTACGTAGCCAAATTTTAAACGGTGAACCACGCATTGATGGCCGCGATACGCGCACGGTTAGACCCATTACCATCCGCACTGGCGTATTGCCGCGCACACACGGCTCTGCGCTATTCACACGTGGCGAGACACAAGCGTTAGTCGTTGCAACCTTAGGTACAGGCCGCGATGAGCAAATTATTGACGCGCTGCAAGGCGAGTTTAAAGATCGCTTCATGTTGCACTACAACATGCCTCCGTATGCCACTGGCGAAACAGGTCGCGTTGGCACACCAAAACGCCGCGAAATTGGCCATGGCCGTTTAGCAAAACGTGCTTTGATTGCTGCGTTGCCAACAAAAGAAGAATTTGATTACACCATGCGCGTAGTTTCAGAAATTACCGAATCTAACGGCTCCAGCTCTATGGCCTCTGTTTGCGGTGGCTGTTTGGCGTTAATTGACGCAGGCGTGCCAATGAAAGCGCACGTGGCGGGCATTGCCATGGGCTTAATTAAAGAGGGCAACCGCGTTGCAGTGCTTACGGATATTTTGGGCGATGAAGATCACCTAGGCGACATGGATTTTAAAGTCGCGGGCACCACCAACGGCATTACTGCATTGCAAATGGACATTAAAATTACCGGCATTACCGCACAAATTATGCAAGTAGCCTTGGCGCAAGCCAAAGAAGGCCGCACGCATATTTTAGGCATTATGAAAGATGCCATGGCTGGTGTTAATACAGAAATGTCACAATTTGCGCCACGCATTATTGTGATGAAAATTAACCCAGACAAAATTCGTGATGTCATCGGCAAAGGCGGCGCAGTCATTCAAGCGCTAACTAAAGAAACCGGCACTAGCATTGATATTACAGATGACGGCACGGTTAAAATTGCTTGTACATCTGGCGAAGCTGGTGAAGAAGCACGTCGTCGTATTGCTGAAATTACTGCCGATGTAGAAGTGGGCCAAATCTATGAAGGCCCAGTCGTGAAAATTTTAGATTTTGGCGCAGTGGTAAGCTTGTTGCCAGGCAAAGATGGCTTGGTGCACATCTCGCAAATCGCCCATCAACGCGTAAACGCAGTGAGCGATTTTGTAAAAGAAGGCGACATCGTTAAAGTAAAAGTGGTAGAAATTGACGACAAAGGCAAAGTGCGTTTAAGTATGAAAGCCTTGATTGATGCACCAGCTAGAGAGCCAAAAGCGGAAGAAGCAGACGAGTAAACCAGTTTGAGTATTTAAAAAGCCCGCGCAAGCGGGTTTTTTGCTTTGAATGCTTAAGCCGAAGCTTGATGAAACACTCGAACACGTGGCGCAACTTTGCTGGTTAGTTCACGTGTAGCAATGCGCATATCAAACTCACTTTGCAGGTTTAACCAAAAGCGCGATTCCATACTAAAAAACAGGCCTAAACGTAAAGCAGTATCAGCAGTGATTGGACGCTTGCCGTTAATAATTTCACTAATACGGCTAGGCGAAACATCAATATCTGCCGCCAATTGCCTTGCAGTCACGCTCATTGGTTTCATAAAATCTTCCAGCAAAATTTCGCCAGGATGAATTTCATCTAATAAATCGGTCATTTGTTTGCTCCTTAATCCTTAATTAAACTTAGTGATAATCAACAATCTCAACGCTATAAGCACCGTCGCTTTGCCACACAAAACATAGCCGCCATTGGTCATTAATGCGTATGCTGTGTTGCCCTTTGCGGTTTCCTTTTAATAACTCAAGATGATTGGCAGGTGGTATCCGCAGCGAGTTTAACTCTGTAACAGCCGCCAGTTGTAACAACTTGCGCCGCGCAACACGCTCTATATTCTTAAACCTTGACACGGGCTTACTATTAAACAAATCCGCAGTATCACTACATGCAAAAGAATGAATCATAGTTGATTATATTCTGTGAAACGGAATCTGTAAATAAGTTTTTATAGTAAAATCTGATGACTCTATTAGGCGTATAAAAATTGACAAAACGACTTTAAAGCTTACAATGACATCTATTGACATTCATCCGAAGCAAAAAGGAGTAAAAATGAGTCAAATTACTGCAAGGTTACCAGATGAGCTGGTTGCATCGTTGGATAATGCAGCAGCAGAGTTGCGCCGCACGCGCGCAGAGGTTGTGCGCCAAGCCATAGAATATTATTTAGAAGATTTTGAAGACCTCAATTTAGCCCTGCAAGCGTTACGCGACCCTGCCGATGCGGTGCTAGATTGGGAAACTGTCAAAAACGAACTACTTAATCAGCATTAAAACATGTACACAATCACCATTAAGCAAAGCGCCGCAAAAGCGCTTGCTAAAATAGATGCACCACAACGAATGCGCTTAATTGAAGCCATAGATAAACTAAAAACTAACCCCAATGCAGGTAGCGTATTAAAAGGTGAGTTTACTGGCTTGCGCCGAATTCGCATTGGCGATTATCGCATTGTGTACGAAGTGCAAAACGAGCAGCTGGTGATATTGGTTGTGCGCATTGCGCACAGAAGAGAAGTTTATAAATAGATGCCCTGTAAGGCTCATGGATATTGGCTCGCAGAGCATTAATTTTCAATAATTTAAAGCTCGGTCAAACCGCATTGCTGTAAATATTGATAGGTTTCGTCATAAAATTTCTGTGTCCGAGTCAAATCTTGATTGTTGCCTTGTGGCACATAAATCACCATGCCTTGTCTTGCTCTAGTTAGCAAAACGCGGTATGAGTTCTCTAAATAACGTTGTTGTGATTCATTATAGACATGCATCCATTTACTACCTTTAAAATTCCAATGTTCAAAAACATTATTTATATAGCGATAATCTGCATCCCAAGCTATTAAGCACCAATCAAGCTCTAATCCTTGCACTAAAAACTCTGTGCCAGCATCTTCAAGAAAGTGGCAAGAGCGCACATCATCTTGTGAGTTTAAAAACCAATGCGTGGCATCTATTTCGTTATTGACGAATATGCCTTCAGCTTTTAACCGCTTTGCGCCTGCAGATGCAATCAGGCCAGAACTTTCTAAGCCTCTTTTTTGCGCTTTAATCCATGTTTTGGCTTTTGATAAATCGTGCGTAACAAAC
>JANMBK010000289.1:0-13920 GCA_031360365.1 Methylophilaceae bacterium | reverse complement strand
CGCTCTTCTTCACGAATGACCATACTTTTTCTTTCGGGTCCCATATAGATTTTGTCTTTAGCATCTTCAAAATCTTCCATATCCACTGTGCGTTTGCTACGCCGCGCGGCAAATAGCGCAGCCTCGTTCACCAAATTAGCTAAATCTGCACCACTAAAACCAGGCGTACCACGCGCAATAATGTCAGCCTTCACATCTGGATCAATTGGCACTTTACGCATGTGAACAAGCAGAATTTGTTCGCGGCCTTTAATATCTGGCAAGCCAACCATCACTTGACGATCGAAACGACCTGGGCGTAACAAGGCTTTATCCAAAACATCTGCACGGTTAGTCGCAGCAATAATAATCACGCCACTGCTAGCCTCAAAGCCATCCATCTCAACTAATAGTTGGTTCAATGTTTGTTCACGCTCATCGTTGCCGCCGCCAGTGCCCGCGCCACGGCTTCTACCCACTGCGTCAATTTCATCAATAAAGATAATGCAAGGTGAGTTCTTTTTAGCAGTTTCAAACATATCGCGCACGCGTGCTGCACCCACGCCCACAAACATCTCGACGAAATCGGAACCTGAGATTGAGAAGAACGGCACTTTTGCTTCGCCCGCAATCGCGCGTGCCAATAAAGTTTTACCTGTACCCGGCGGGCCTACTAACAATACGCCGCGCGGAATACGCCCGCCCAATTTTTGGAATTTGCTTGGCTCTTTTAAAAAGTCGACAATCTCAGTCACTTCTTCTTTGGCTTCATCACAGCCAGCCACATCTGCAAACGTAGTTTGGTTGCTGCTTTCGTCTAATTGACGGGCTTTGCTTTTACCAAATGAGAATGGGCCGCCGCCTTTGCCGCCACCTTGCATTTGGCGCATAAAGAAAATCCACACGCCAATCAATAGAATCATCGGAAACCATGACATGAAAATATCCATCAACAACGAGCGTTGTTGCTCTGGTTTGGCCTCAACTTGCACGTTATATTTCAACAAGTCGTTTACCATCCACAAATCATTCGGCGCGTAGGTGCTAAATTCTTTACCATCCTGCGTTTTGCCACGCACAATACGTCCGTCAATTTGCACACTGGCAATGCGGCCATCTTTCACTTCTTGCATAAATTGTGAATATTTGACTTGGCTTTCTGATTTGCTTTGACCAGAAAATTGATTAAACACTGTCATCAGCACTAAGGCCACCACTAACCAAATTGCAATACTTTTTGCGATGTTATTCACAGCTTATTCCTTGAAAATACAAATTTTTTACTACTTTGCGATGTTGCTTAATTATATTGTTACTTATTTATATTAATACTTAAATTCTAAACCTATTTTTTACCTAAACACTACTTTTTTCCTAAACCGAGCAAATACACTTCACTACTTCTATCTCTTGATGCTTTCGGTTTGCGCGTCACTACTCTATCAAACTGTTGCCGCATG
This sequence comes from Methylophilaceae bacterium, assembly GCA_031360365.1. Lineage (GTDB taxonomy): Bacteria > Pseudomonadota > Gammaproteobacteria > Burkholderiales > Methylophilaceae > Methylotenera_A. Next base: position 12,481 of record JANMBK010000289.1, on the reverse strand, counting down.
GTTTTTACCATGTCATCGAAACCAGCGCCAATAAATACCTTGACTAAAAAATTACCATTTGGTTTCAACCATTGTTGGCTAAACTCAAGCGCCAGTTCGGTCAAATGCATTGCGCCTGCTTGGTCCACGTCACTTATGCCACTTATATTGGGCGCCATATCGGCAATTACAAGGTCTACTGGTTTATTATTTAATGTAGCTTCTAGCTGCTTAAGCACCGCCTCTTCGCGAAAATCACCTTGTATAAACTCCACACCCGCAATGCCTGTCATGTCCAAAATATCTAGTGCGATGATTTTACCGCTTATCTCTTGACTGCCCTTAGCTTTTAACCGCTGCACCGCCACTTGGCACCAACTACCAGGGGTTGAGCCTAAATCCACAATGGTCATGCCGGGTTTAATCAGCTTATCTTTGTCGTCAATTTCTATCAACTTATATGCTGCACGTGCGCGATAACCCTCTTTTTGCGCACGTTTCACGTATTCATCGTTGAGATGCTCTTGCATCCAGGCTTTGCTGGTTCTACTAACTTTCATCTAATAAGCCTTTACAACGCGTCTGCGCTTGCAACTACTTCATAAAAAAACATCTTAAAATCCTCATGTATAACCCATACATTGCGGTTTTGCGATGTTTTTTACCTTGCATTTCCATCGCTCGCCAGCCTTGAAAAGGCTTATTTATAGCTGTTGTGTTAAAATAATGCTTATTAAAAGGTAAACATGATAATGAAATTAAACACTAAACAAATCGCGCATTTACGTGGCTTAGCCCATAGTTTAAGCCCTGTGGTAATGATAGGCAACAACGGACTCACCGACAATATTATTAAAGAAATTGAGTTAAATTTAAACGCCCACGAGCTGATTAAAATTCAAGTGGCGGGTGATGACCGCGATACGCGCAAAGCCATCTATGTGGAAATTTGCAGTAAAATTAATGCTGTTGCCGTGCACCACATCGGCAAGCAGTTGGTGGTGTATCGCGCCAGCGAAACCATTAAAGAAAAAGCTAAGATTCACATTCCCAAATTATAGCGAGAGAAAAGTGATGCTCTGCAAGCCAATATCCATGGGCTTACAGGGTATGTATTTGAATGTTGGGTTGAATATTAGGTTGAGAATTAGGCTTAATATTCTTTTACCTGACTTTTAAAACTAATATCACTGCCGTACTTTTAGAACTAGTACAAATCCCAATAAACATTGCAGCAAATACGCCACGCTGGCCACGCCGTGCCAAGTTTTAAATCGATTGGAAAACACGCTTTGCATCACATCATTCGGCATTGCGCTGGCTTTTAAATGCGCCAATATTGGCTGAATGCCAAAATGGCTGGCCAAAATCAGCAGCAACATCAACACTATCGCCCAAAAATAACTCTGTTTCAACGCGCTAGTACCATAATCCACCAAACGTTGAATGAGCAAATAAAACGCACTGACTGCGCCAATGTAACTGACGATATTGAATAACTTACCTGCCAAACTGCCCGCTAATTGTTTATCTTGCATGTTATCAAATAGCACGTAAGCAGTCAGCCCAGTCATCCATAGCGCGCCTACCCACAGGGTGACGACAATTAAATTGAGGCGAGCTAACATGCTTAAATATAGCTCACTTCTAGCACTTCTAGCTCTTTAATGCCGCCTGGCGATTGTACTTCAGCAATATCGCCCTCGCTTTTACCAATTAATGCGCGCGCAATGGGCGAGCCGACAGAAATTTTGCCACCTTTAATATTCGCCTCATCCTCGCCCACAATTTGGTAAATTTTGGCTTCGCCAGAATCTAAATCCTCAAATCTAACTGTTGCGCCAAATACAACGCGACCTTCCGCATTCAACGTTTTAGGGTCGATGACAAACAAATTCGATAATTTGGATTCAAGCTCGGCAATGCGGCCTTCAATAAAGCTTTGCTTTTCTTTTGCAGCCTCGTATTCAGCATTTTCAGATAAATCGCCCTGCGCACGCGCTTCCGCGATGGCCAAAATCACACTTGGCCTATCTTCGCTGCGCAAGCGTTGCAGCTCTACTTTCATCATTTCTGCGCCGATAATAGTGACGGGAATTTGTGTTAATGCCATACGTGTTGCCAATCTATAAAGTAAAAAAATAAACCACACCCAACTGGGCGTGGTTTTTATCATTTAGTAATAAGTGTATTTTAGATAAGCTATTTATGCAAGCAATAGCTTTTGTAAGAACTTTATATGTGGGCTAATTTTTTATGCAGTTCTTGCAGCGATTCTACATTAAACTCATGCGTATAAGACATACCCATGCATGCAGCCTTAGCGCCTGCCAGCGTTGTATAGTAAGCCACCTTATTTTGTAGCGCACTGCGGCGAATCTCGTAACTATCGGCCACTGCTTTCTTATCTTCCGTCACATTCACAATAAAGCTAATTTCTTGGTTTTTAATCATATCCACCACGTGTGGTCGGCCTTCGGCCACTTTATTCACTGGCAGCACGGTTAAGCCATGTGCCATAAGTGCTTTGGCAGTGCCTTTGGTGGCCACTAAGGTAAAACCTAATTGAGCCAAATCTTGCGCAATATCCACCACTTTTTGGTGATCTTCATTACGCACACTAATAAATGCACGGCCACCTTTGGGTAATTTCGCCGATGCCGCCAATTGCGACTTCACAAACGCTTCAGCAAACGTCGCGCCGACACCCATCACTTCACCTGTCGATTTCATCTCTGGGCCAAGAATAGTATCCACACCAGGAAACTTGATAAATGGGAATACCGCTTCTTTAACCGAGTAATATGGCGGAATCACTTCTTTAGTCACGCCTTGTGATTTTAAGCTTTGACCAGCCATACAGCGCGCGGCAATTTTTGCCAGCTGCAAACCACACGCTTTTGACACAAATGGCACGGTGCGACTGGCTCTAGGATTCACTTCTAGCACGTAAACGACTTCGCCCAGGCTTGAGTTTTGGACTGCAAATTGCACATTCATTAAGCCTTTAACACCCAGCGCCAGCGCCATTTGCACAGTTTGTTCGCGCAACACATCTTGTATTTTTTTGCTTAAGCTGTAAGGTGGTAACGAGCAGGCCGAATCACCTGAATGCACGCCGGCTTGCTCCACGTGCTGCATGATGCCGCCAATCAGCACATCTTCACCGTCGCAAATGGCATCCACGTCAATCTCAAGCGCATCGTTTAAAAAGCGGTCAAGCAACACGGGTGAATCATTCGACACTTTCACCGCTTCGCGCATGTAACGCTCTAGCTGGCTTTGTTCATGCACAATTTCCATGGCGCGGCCGCCCAGCACATAACTTGGACGCACAACTAACGGGTAACCAATTTGGTCAGCAGCCAACAGTGCGGCTTCTGGCGTACGTGCAGTCCGATTCGGCGGTTGCTTTAAGCCAAGATCTTGGATTAATTTTTGAAAACGCTCACGGTCTTCGGCGCGATCTATCGCATCTGGCGTGGTACCGATAATCGGCACGCCTGCTTTTTCCAAAGCTCTAGCCAATTTAAGCGGTGTTTGGCCACCATATTGCACAATCACGCCGACTGGTTTTTCTATGTGCACTATTTCAAGCACGTCCTCTAAAGTCACTGGCTCAAAATATAAACGGTCACTGGTGTCATAATCGGTGGAAACCGTTTCTGGGTTGCAATTGACCATAATGGTTTCATAGCCATCATCGCGCATGGCAAAAGCCGCGTGCACACAGCAATAATCAAACTCAATGCCTTGGCCGATTCTATTAGGTCCGCCGCCCAGCACCATGATTTTTTTCTTGTTAGTTGGCGCAGATTCACACACTTGCTCGTAAGTGGAATACATATAAGCCGTATTCGTCGCAAACTCAGCCGCGCAAGTATCTACGCGCTTATACACCGGGCGGATATTGTGTGCTTGGCGATAAGTACGCACTGCGTGCTGGTCAGTTTCTAGCAATTTGGCCAAACGTCTATCACTGAAACCACGACGTTTTAATTGAAATAAAGCCTCATTGTCTAAGTCAGCAATATGTTTGCCTTTTAGTGCGTTTTCACGCGCGATAATGTCTTTAATTTGCGCTAAAAACCATGGGTCGATTTTGCTGATATTGAACACTTGCTCAATGCTCATACCCAATCTAAATGCATCACCCACATACCAAATACGCTCTGGTCCTGGCTCACCCATTTCTTTGGTGATACGATCAATATCATTGCTGATTTCATCTAAACCATCTACGCCAACTTCAAGGCCACGTAAGGCTTTTTGGAATGACTCTTGAAAAGTACGGCCAATCGCCATCACTTCACCCACTGATTTCATTTGTGTGGTGAGGCGCGAGTCTGCCTGCGGGAATTTTTCAAAGGCAAATCTTGGTATTTTAGTGACGACATAATCGATACTAGGCTCAAACGAAGCTGGTGTTAGGCCGCCTGTAATATCATTTTTTAATTCATCCAGCGTGAAGCCCACAGCCAATTTTGCCGCCACTTTTGCAATTGGGAAGCCCGTTGCTTTTGAGGCTAAAGCAGATGAGCGCGATACGCGCGGATTCATCTCAATCACAATCATGCGGCCATCATCTGGGTTAATTGCAAACTGCACATTGGAACCGCCAGTTTCAACGCCCACTTCGCGCAGTACTGCTAGCGAAGCATTACGCATGATTTGATATTCTTTATCCGTCAGTGTTTGTGCAGGCGCCACAGTGATGCTGTCGCCCGTGTGCACACCCATTGGGTCGAGGTTTTCAATCGAGCAAATGATGATGCAGTTATCCGCTTTGTCGCGCACCACTTCCATCTCATACTCTTTCCAGCCCAGCATCGACTCTTCGATGAGTAATTCTTTAGTCGGCGATGCGTCTAAACCACGTTCACAAATAGCAATGAATTCTTCGCGATTGTAAGCAATGCCACCGCCACTGCCGCCCATAGTGAACGATGGTCGAATAATAGCTGGGTAACCAATACTGGCCTGCACTTGCAAAGCTTCTTCCATGCTGTGCGCAATACTAGAACGCGCAGAACCCAAACCGATTTTGGTCATGGCTTCTTTAAATTTTTGGCGATCTTCGGCTTTATCAATCGCTTCTTTGGAGGCGCCAATCATCTCCACATTGTACTTAGCCAGCACTCCATGTTTGTCTAAATCTAACGCACAATTGAGCGCAGTTTGGCCGCCCATGGTAGGCAGCAGCGCATCGGGGCGCTCTTTGGCAATGATTTTTTCGACCACTTTCCAAGTAATTGGCTCGATATAGGTTGCATCAGCCATTTCTGGGTCGGTCATAATGGTGGCGGGATTCGAATTCACCAAAATCACGCGATAACCTTCTTCACGCAACGCTTTACAAGCTTGTGCACCAGAGTAATCAAACTCGCAGGCTTGGCCAATGACGATAGGCCCTGCGCCAATAATGAGAATGGACTTAATATCTGTACGCTTGCCCATTAACTCGGTTTCCTTTGCTTCATCATTTCAATAAACTGGTCAAACAACTCACTCATCTCTGTTGGCCCGGGGCTAGCTTCTGGGTGACCTTGAAAGCTAAACGCAGGCTTATCCGTGCGCGCAATGCCTTGCAAACTGCCATCAAACAAAGACACATGGGTGATTTTTACATTGTTAGGTAAGGTATTCGGGTCTGCTGCGAAGCCATGGTTTTGGCTAGTAATAAACACACGCTTCGTTTCAACATCTTGCACTGGATGGTTTGCGCCATGATGGCCAAACTTCATTTTCATGGTTTTGGCGCCACTCGCCAGCGCCAATAATTGATGCCCCAAACAAATACCAAAGGTTGGAATGCCAGTATCAACCAAAGCTTTAATCGCACTGATGGCATAATCACAAGGCTCCGGATCGCCTGGGCCATTACTTAAAAATATGCCATCTGGGCTATACTTTAAAGCTTCTTCCGCCGTGGCCTGAGCAGGTAGCACTGTCACTTTGCAGCCGCGCGAAACTAGCATGCGTAAGATATTGCGCTTAACACCATAATCAAAAGCGACGACATGATATTTAGTTGCTGGTGCCTGTGTATGACCTTTGCCTAGCGCCCATTCACCTGCACCGTTATCAGATGAGTTAAATTCATACGCCATTTTACAGCTCACTACTTTAGCTAAATCCATACCGGCTAAACCTGGAAAAGCGATTGCATTATTTAGCGCAGCTTTTTCATCTATGTCGTCGCCTGCCATAATGCAGCCTGCTTGTGCGCCTTTTTTACGCAGATGACGTGTCAGCGCCCGCGTGTCGATATCGGCAATGGCAACGATATGATTGGCTTTTAAATAATCACTTAAGTTTTGCGTACTGCGGAAGTTGCTTTCCAGCAAGGGCAAATCGCGAATGATTAAGCCAGCAGCATACACTTTGCCCGATTCCACATCCTCGACATTGGTACCCGTATTGCCAATATGCGGGTAGGTAAGTGTGACGATTTGCTCGGTGTAAGAGGGGTCGGTGAGAATTTCTTGGTAGCCCGTCATCGAAGTGTTGAATACCACCTCTCCAACTGTATGTCCTTGGGCGCCAATAGCAATGCCTTTAAAAACAGTCCCATCTGCTAACACTAATACTGCCGGGACTGTTAATGACACCGCTGTTTTTGACACCTTAATACTCCTAATATTTATTGCGACGCGTTATCTATAGCCAGCCGAAAACAATTTCTTAGTCGAACAGTAGATACGCAAAACGGGAGGAGCTTTTGGACTCTTCCCGTTTCAGAATTGACGAATTATAGAGGAATTTAGACTAGGTTTCAAGCTCAGCTTTTAAACGTTCCAGTTGGCTAGCATGGAAATTGGCTAACAAAATTTGCGCTAAAATTGCACCAATCAGCGCATAAAACATATCCCACTGCGTATCCCATACATCACCTTGTGTACCTAAAAAAGCCTCAGCTGCCTCTCCAGATGCCACTGCCACCCACCACTCAATAAACTCGTAGCAAGCACTAATGCTTAAGCAAATGCAACATACGATGAAAAATAACCAAGCGCCACTTTTTACAATATTTTTTCTAATTAAAATTTCGCGCGCTATCATGGCTGGCACAAAACCTTGTGCAAAATGCCCCATACGGTCGTAATAATTGCGCCCTAAATCAAACGCGTCTTTCAACCAATTAAATAGCGGCACTCCAGCGTAGGTATAATGTCCGCCCACCATAAGAATGATGGCATGAATTAAAATTAACACATATAAAATCGGTGTAAGCGGAAATTTTTGATGGCTAAACAATAATATAGGCAACGCAATTATAGCCGGCAAAACTTCTAAAAACCAAGTAAAGACATCATGCGGTCGAATGGCAGACCACACAAAAACCACGCCAAATATGGTGAGCAGAGTACCAAAAAAATATACTTGCCGCGTCATACTTACTTACAAAAGATTATTAATCAGGTTGATAAATTGCATAACAATTACGCCCTTGCCGCTTGGCCACATACATCGCGTCATCGGCATATTTAATCAGGTGGCTAGGATTATCATCATGCTCTGGGTAAAGCGCAATACCAATACTCACACCCAATATCAAGGTTTGTTCTGCAATATAAAATGGCTTGGCCAATTCCGTAATCACTTTTTCTGTAGTCGCAAGGAGTTGCAGTTGGTCGTCTAGCTTAGCAGTAGCACAACAAACTCGTCGCCGCCAATGCGTGCCACGGTATCTTCTGCACGCAGTAAATTGGTCAGCCGCTCAGCCACCTTTTTAAGCAATTGGTCACCAAACACATGGCCATAAGTGTCATTAACCACTTTAAAATAGTCCAAATCTAAAAACAGTACTGCGACGATATTCTGAGCGCGGCTAGCTTCTTTTAGCGCCTGCTCCATTCTATCTTCTAGCAAGCGGCGGTTTGGCAGACCAGTCAATGCATCATTATTCGCCAGCTCAGACAGCGCAGAAGTAGAGTTAAATAATTGCACTAATAATTTTTCACGCTTCTTGCTTTGAAAAATAAGCCCTGCCAAAACGACTAAAAAAAACAAAGTAATAATAGTTGGCGCAATGATTTTTCTGACAATTTGCTGATTCCAATTACTTGCCGCCACATCAACGCCTAGCATTACAAAATTAGGCGTTTCAGCTGTGACGGCAAGTGGCACATGTGCGCTAACCCAAGTGCCCCAGCGATCTGTGACTGGGCCTTCAACCAGTACCTTTCTACTCTGTAAGCCTTGTCTTAACGCATCGCTTGCTTCCACAAACACATCGCCAAGCTGTGAGATTTCTGACGGTGGCTGCGGGCTAGCGTCTAATAAAAACTTGACTTGTAATTTACTTTTTTGATTTTGCGAATAAAGTAAATAGATAAAATGACAGTTTTTATTGGCTTTACAGGCGTTATTTAATTGTAATTCTAGCTGTGCTAAATCGGTCTTATTTATATTATTCGGGCTGGTATTTAAAGTTGCCGCATGTGGCTGCCAATCAATCGATTGCTCGATGGTTTTTGCATAGACAATTAAATTATCACGCATATCTGCGTCTTGAGTTTTGGCGAGATAAAATATATAAAGCAAACCAATCATCAAGGTGAGAAAAAACAACACCCAGTACCAATACTTTACTTGGTTTTGTATGCGTTGAAATCTAATGAATTCGAGCATTTGTAAGGCTTATGGTGCTGATTTTTTAAGTTGAGATTATTTTAAACTTAATACATCGCGCATATCAAACAAGCCTGTTGCGTGGTCTTGCAAAAACTTAGCGGCACGCAGTGCACCCAACGCAAAGGTTGCGCGACTGCTGGCTTTATGGGTAATTTCCACCCGCTCGCCTATCCCTGCAAATACCACCGTGTGGTCGCCCACTACATCACCACCGCGCAATGTAGCAAAGCCAATTTTGCCCGCTTCACGCTCACCAGTAACGCCCTCACGCGCATAAATGGCGCAGTCTTTTAAATCTTGACCTAATCCTTGTGCCGCAGCCTCGCCAAGTCTTAATGCAGTGCCTGATGGTGCATCCACTTTATGCCGATGGTGCATTTCTACAACCTCTATGTCATAGCCATCACTTAGCACTTTGGCCGCCTGCTCAACTAAATCCAGCAGCAAAGTTACCCCAACGCTCATGTTAGGCGCAAACACAATGGCCATTTTTTTAGCGGCTGTTTCTATTTTTGCTTTTTGCTCTACCGTAAAGCCGGTGGTACCAATCACGTGCTTTACTTGGTGCAATTGACAAATTTCCAAATATTCTAAACTCGCTTCTGGCCGAGTAAAATCAATCAGCACGTCTGCGCCCTGCAGTGTTTCTGCTGCATCATCGCTAATATATACGCCTGTGCTTTTCCCCACTGATTCACCAGCATCACGGCCAATACTAGCGCTGCCTGTGCGGTCTAGTGCGCCAAACAGTTGCAATTCAGCGTCATCAAATACACCTTGCATAAGAGCCTGCCCCATGCGCCCACTGGCACCAGCAATTACAATTTTTATTGTCATATTTGTTTAAAAACCAATCTTCTCTTAAAAACCTATCTTTTCTAGCATGCGCTCAAAGTAGCCTGGCGCCTCTTCTGTAGGCAATGGCGGATCTATTTTTTTAGATTTACCCGCAGTTGGCACGTCATTATTTTCCACTTTTGATGCTGGCGTTTGTTCGTCTGGTGTTTGCAAATTCTGCAAATCCAGGTTTTTATCCATTCTGAAAATCAAACGCTCATCTGTTTTGCTAGCTGGTACTGGCACTTCAATTGGCTCAACAACTGGTAACTCTATTTTTGGCGCCTCTACTTTTGGTTCTTCGGTTGGTTTTAAAAGCTCTACTGGTTTTAAAGTCTCAGCTGGTGTCTCTATTGTGGGAGCTTCTACCACTGGCGCTATTATCACAGGCACTTCCACTGCCGGCGTTTCTACTGTTGGCGCTTCCACTGCGGGTGCTTCCACTGCAGGCGTGACGGGCGCAAGTACACCACCAATCGGCACCGCTAACATAGAAGGTGTATCTGCATTAGGCTCTGTAATGGCCGCTTCGCCATTAGGGGTGCCTATGCTATTTGTTGGGGCATCGCCAGCAGGCCCTTGTTTATTGGCTTCCAGAGCATTATTTTTAGTAGGCACATCACTTTTAACAGGTGCATCCATTTTTTCTGGCGTAGCAGTCGGAGTGTCAACGCCTTTAGTCGGCTCGTCTTTTTTCCAAAAGTTCAGCTTATCCGCCCAACTTTTTTCTTGCTTTGGTTTTGGCTCAACTATAATGGTTTTTGCAACGCCACTATCATTGCCAATGGCGGCGCTACCAGTTGCAGCAGACGCGCTACCTTCTGGCACCACATCACCACGCACTTTGGTGAGTAATTCTTTATCAAAATCTAAAATCACGCGGCGCTGCTCAACAATTTTGCCCGCACGGCGCATCTGATAAAAATAATCCCAACGGTCTTTATGAAAGCTATCCACAATCAGTGGCGAGCCCATAATAAATTTGACTTGCGACTTAGTCATGCCAGGCCGCAATTGCAGCAACATTTTAGAGGTAACTACATTGCCTTGCTGAATATCCATTTTAAATGGCTTCACTGTCGGTATACTCGACCCACAGCCAGCAAGAAAGGCAAAAAGAAAAATTAAAAAATAGCGCATGGATTTATGGAGTTAAAGACTTATTACTAAATTGGCGTTAATATAACACGATGAGGTAAAGGCTAAAACCTTAAAAATGGTTTTACCTCACTTTATCCTGGTGTTTACGTAATGTTTAATAGTGAAAACGAGCAAAACTATGCATGATCAAAAAGATTTAAAAAACGCTGGGCTTAAGGCTACTTTGCCACGGCTAAAAATTTTAGAGTTGTTTGAAACCAGCAAAGAACGCCATTTATCGGCCGAGGATGTCTATAAAATCTTAATTAATACAGGTGAAGATGTGGGTTTAGCCACGGTCTATCGCGTGCTCACACAATTTGAAGAGGCGGGTTTATTATCGCGCCACCATTTCGAGAGCGGCAAAGCGGTATTCGAAATTAATGAAGGCACCCATCACGACCATATCGTGTGCGTTAAATGCGGTCGCGTCGAAGAGTTTTATGATGATGAAATTGAAAAACGTCAACAAATTGCGGCGGAGTCGCGCGGCTTTGTCATGCAAGAGCATTCGTTGATGATATACGGCATTTGTAAAGAGCAGCCTTGTGGCAAAAAAAGACAATGATTGATAGTCATCTCAATGATTAAATAAAACGTTAATCACGAGACTAGTACAAAACGACAAATACAAAACTAATAGTAAAAAAAGTAATAAAAATTCTAATTTTTTTGAGGGGTTTGCCATGTATAAACCATCATCTTCACTGCTAACAAAAGCCGCCAATTATTCTTTAGCGTTGTTTTTAGCAGTCGCCATCACCGCTTGCGGCACCAACCCAGTCACCAAGAAAAAAGAATTTCAGCTTGTTTCGCAAGATAAAGAAATCGCCATTGGCAAAGAAAACTACTCGCCTGCGCGTCAATCGCAAGGCGGCGATTATATTATCGACCCCGAGTTAACTGCCTATGTGCAAGGCATTGGCAATCGCTTAGGCAAAGTATCAGATCGGCCAGAGTTACCTTACGAATTTGTGGTACTAAATGATTCCACCCCCAATGCTTGGGCCATGCCAGGCGGCAAAATTGCTTTCAACCGTGGGCTTTTATATGAATTGAATAGTGAAGCAGAATTAGCCTCTGTAATGGGTCACGAGATTGTACACGCCGCCGCGCGCCATGGCGCCAAAAGCATGGAACGCGGCATATTAATGCAAGGCGCGATGATTGCGGTGGGCATAGGCGCACAAAATACTGATTACGGCAATTTAATTGTCGGCGGCTCGCAACTTGGTATGCAGCTGGCCACGAGTAAATACGGGCGTGATGCAGAATCTGAAGCCGACCTCTACGGCATGCAATACATGAAAAAGGCTGGTTATGACCCAACAGCCGCTGTAACGCTTCAAGAAACTTTTGTCCGTTTAAGTAAAGACCGTAAAAGTGATTTTATTACAGGCCTTTTTGCTAGCCATCCGCCCTCTCAAGCGCGTGTAGATGCCAATAAAGCCACTTTAGCCAAAATAGGTGCAGGCGGTGATATGGGCAAAGAAGCTTATGCAAAAAATGTGGGCAAAGTAAAAGCCACCCAACCAGCCTATAAAGCTTATGACGACGCCATAACCGCGTTGAAGAAAAATGATACCGCCACCGCCACCTCACTGGCGCAAAAAGCCATCGCGGGCGAGCCGCGTGAGCCACGCTTTCAAGAGCTGTTGGGCGATATTGCGCTGAGCCAAAAGAAAAATACCGAAGCGCTAGCCTACTACGACAAAGCCATTAAAATGCAGCCCGATTATTTTAAACCGCACGTGCAAAGCGGTATTGCCTTATATAACATGGGCAAAAAGAAAGAGGCTGAACCGTTTTTAATCCGTGCTAATGAGGTGTTACCCACCGCGCCAGGCCACGCGTTATTGGGTGATATTGCCGAAGATCGTGGCGATGT
>JANMBK010000224.1:0-2663 GCA_031360365.1 Methylophilaceae bacterium | reverse complement strand
TTTGGCGCTACTTTTCACGATTTTGCTGGCTCAGTGGTGGTACACGCCATGGGCGGTTGGATAGCGTTGGCGGCAGTTATTTTGTTGGGGGCACGTTCAGGTCGCTACAGTAAAGATGGTAAGTTACACGCTTATCCGCCTTCAAATATTCCATTTTTAGCGCTAGGTGCATGGATACTCACGGTTGGCTGGTTCGGCTTTAATGTCATGTCTGCACAAGCGATACAAGGCATCTCTGGCTTGGTAGCGGTGAACTCACTGATGGCGCTGGTAGGCGGCACACTGGCGGCAACCATGTTAGGCAAAAATGACCCAGGTTTTGTACACAATGGCCCATTGGCAGGTTTGGTGGCGGTGTGTGCAGGCTCAGATGTAATGCATCCACTTGGGGCGTTAGCAACGGGTGCAGTGGCTGGTGGATTATTTGTGTGGGCATTCACGTTAACGCAAAATCGCTTAAAAATTGATGACGTGCTTGGTGTTTGGCCATTGCATGGCTTGTGTGGCGCTTGGGGCGGTTTGGCTGCAGGTATTTTCGGCCTAAAATCCATGGGCGGCTTAGGCGGCGTTTCGTTTATGTCACAACTCATCGGCACAGGCTTGGGCGTGCTGATTGCGTTAGCTGGCGGTTATATTGTGTATGGTGGCTTAAAAGCCATCATGGGCATACGCATGAGCCAAGAAGATGAATTTGAAGGGGCTGATTTAAGTATACATAAGATTCCAGCGCGATCAGAAGAGTAGGATTTATTAAGTATATATTAATAAATAATTAATTAGCTTTAACCTAAAAATATCGCCATGCTAAAATGAAGCATGGCGCTTTTTCATGTAATTATCCCCGCTGCGGGCACTGGCAGCCGCATGGCAAATGTATTGCCTAAGCAATATATGCCGTTGGCGGGCAAGCCGATTATTTCGCACACCATTCAAACTTTTTTTAATCATCCGCGCATTGCCAGCATACATGTGGCATTAAGCGCTGATGACCTATTTTGGCGCGATTTGCCATTAGACCCCGCCAGCAAGCTTAAGCTGCATTACACGGGCGGTGATAGCCGCAGTGAAACGGTTCTAAATACTATGCTTTCCATACAAGTGGCAGATGACGATTGGGTGCTGGTGCACGATGCGGCGCGGCCAGGTTTAACGCATGCCTTGTTAGATAAGTTATTGAATACGTTAGAAAATGATGCGGTGGGTGGCTTACTGGCGTTGCCAGTGGCCGATACCTTAAAGAAATCTGGCGCAGATCATAAAATAGAACAAACGGTGGAGCGAACTGACTTGTGGCAAGCACAAACGCCACAAATGTTTAAATATGCTGTGTTAAAACATGCTCTGCAAGTCGCTGTAATTAAAACCAATGACCATGTGGCTTCCAGCCCTGTTACTGATGAAGCTGAAGCCATTGAAGCAATGGGTTTGCAACCCACCTTGGTGCCAGGCGAGCTACGCAATTTGAAAATTACCTACCCGCAAGATTTAGAGTTGCTAGAAGCTTTATTTAAACAGGAGCAGACATAATGCGTATTGGCCACGGATATGATGTGCACGCACTGGTTGTTGGCAGAAAATGTATCATCGGCGGCGTTGAAATTGCGTACGAGAAAGGCTTAGATGGCCATTCAGACGCCGATGTATTGCTGCATGCCATTTGCGATGCCTTACTGGGCGCAGCCGCGCTTGGCGATATCGGCAAGCATTTTCCTCCTAGTGATAACACCTATAAAGATGCAGATTCGCGTCAATTATTGCGTCATGTGGTTGACTTACTCAAGGCCAAAAATTACACGGTGAATAATATTGATGCCACGGTGATTTGTGAAGCGCCTAAGCTTTCATCGCACACAGCACAAATGTGCGCCAATATTGCTGCGGATTGTCAGATTGAAGTGAGTCAAGTTAATGTAAAAGCCACTACTACTGAAAAGTTGGGGTTTACAGGGCGCGGTGAAGGTATTGCGGCAGAAGCAGTTTGTACGATTATTCAAACTTAAACCATGCAACGATAGCGCTTGTATTGCTGTCAGATGTTCAATTAAAAATTAAGCTAACTATTCATGTATAAATGGTTTCAAAACCTTGCTAAGCCTTTCCCCGATAGTTTAATCACCACGCCGCCCAAAAACTTTTGGCAATTTGCGTGGGATTGTACCGAAGGCTTGCGTCCGTATTTATTGGGCATGACGGTTTTTACTGGCTTGATTGGCGCGTTTGAGGCTTTGTTGTTTGCCATGATGGGAAAAGTGGTGGATTGGCTCAGTGATATTCCGCCTAAATTGCTATGGCAGCAAGAAGGTAATCATTTAATAATTTTAGCAGCACTATTGCTGTTTAGCACCGTGTTTATTGTGCTGCAAACCCTATTTAAGCACCAAGCCTTAGCGGGTAATTTCCCCATGCGTTTGCGTTGGAATTTCCATAGATTAATGCTCAATCAGTCTATGTCATTCTACCAAGATGAATTTGCTGGCCGCGTGGCAGCAAAAGTGATGCAAACCGCGCTGGCAGTGCGCGACGTGTGGTTTATCGTCGCCGATATTATGATTTACGTGGTGGTGTATTTTGGCACCATGGTCACAATCGTTGGTTATTTCAATCCGCTTATTACCATCCCATTTTTAGTGTGGCTAGTGTGCTATGTCATATCACTCAGCTAT
>JANMBK010000192.1:0-2898 GCA_031360365.1 Methylophilaceae bacterium | reverse complement strand
CAGGTGACCCAATTTTGGGTTTTATTAACAAAGAAAAAGGGCTCATTATTCACACCCACGATTGTCCGACGACGCGTAAATTTAAGCTAGACCCAGATAAATGGCTAGATGTCGAGTGGGATTCGGATGACAAAAAACTATTTAAAGTGAATGTGCGCGTGGTGGTGGTAAACGAGCGTGGCATGCTGGCGCAAATGGCATCTGGCATTTCAGATGTTGGGTCAAATATTGATAATGTCAATATCGAAGAACCCGATGGCAGCCAATATGCCAATGTGAACTTTACCGTGCAAGTGCGCAACCGCGTGCATTTGGCAGAGCTAATGCGCAATTTACGCAAAATACCCAATGTGGTTAGAATCAATCGGGTAAAGGGTGTGCATGCAGAAGAAAAAATCCAGTAGCGATGGAAGGGCAGTTTTGAAATGCGGTTTTCACGTTGCTCTGTTCACTAGTTGTACTAAAATGGTCTGTCTACGGACGTGCGCCAAGAAGTCCTACAAACGAGTGCAAAACTGCATTTGAAAACAGCCAAAAAACTCAATAAAAAGTGAGCAACATTTCTAAAAGCAAACCACTGGTCGAAATCAAAGCTTTCAGCAAGCCGCTAATAAGTAATTTAGCCAAGCTTGGCATCAGCAACATTCAAGGCCTATTGCTGCATTTACCGTTGCGCTATATCGATGAAACTCGCATCACCGCTGTTCGCGACCTGCGACAAGGCGATGACGCGCAATGCGAGGGCGAAATTGTACACGCCGAGGTTACTTATAAGCCGCGCAAAGCCCTCATCGCAAGGCTAGAAGATTTAAGTGGGCAATTAACGCTGCGTTTTTTGCATTTTTACCCCAGCCAAATTTCGCAACTAGCAGTAGGCAAAAAGTTGCGTGTATATGGCGAAGTTCGGCATGGATTTTTTGGATACGAAATGGTGCACCCGCAGTGTAAAAATGTGGGTGAAAAAACTGAGGTAGCCGAGACGCTAACACCAGTTTACCCAACCACAGCGGGCTTAACGCAAGGTAATTTACGCAAGGCAATTGCCATTGCCTTAAAGCAAGCAGATTTAAGCGAAACTTTGCCTGCCAGCATCTATACGCTTGCAAATTTACCTGCCTTCAGCACCAGTATCCATGCGCTTCACAGCCCTGCTCCTGATGCTAATTTAAATGCCTTAGAAAATAAAAGTACGCCCGAATGGCGGCGGCTGGCGTTTGACGAGTTGCTTGCGCAGCAATTGAGTATGCGTAAACATTATATAAAAAGACGTAGTATTGATGCTCCCGCAATTGCATTTTCAACAATTTTAGTACCGCAGATGCTTAAAAACTTAGCGTTTAATTTAACTAAATCTCAACAAAAAGTAGTGGCAGAAATTTCGCATGATTTAACCCAGCCTCACCCAATGCAGCGCTTGTTGCAAGGTGATGTGGGCAGTGGCAAAACCATCGTCGCCTGCATGGCGGCAATGCAAGCGATAGAGCATAGCTGGCAAGTGGCGCTGATGGCACCAACAGAGATTTTGGCCGAGCAGCATTTTAAAAAATTTGAAACTTGGTTAAGGCCGCTCAACTTAAACATTGCATGGTTGACTGGTAGCCAAAGCAAAAAAGAACGTGAAATTGCTTTGGAAAGCATCGCCACAGGCAGCGCTCAGCTTTCTGTTGGCACACATGCGCTGTTTCAAGATGCAGTGAATTTTAAAAAACTAGGCCTCGCTATTATCGATGAGCAGCATCGTTTTGGTGTGCAGCAACGCCTTGCGCTGCGTAAAAAAGGTGAACCCGAACCACATCAGTTAATGATGTCTGCCACGCCGATTCCGCGCACATTATTCATGAGTTATTTTGCTGATTTAGATGTGTCGGTAATTGACGAATTGCCGCCTGGCCGCACACCGATTGTCACAAAACTAGTCTCAGATGAACGCCGTGACGAGATTTTACAACGCGTACGCGAGGCCTGCATGGCAGGTAGTCAAGCCTATTGGGTGTGTCCGTTAATTGAAGAGTCGGAGGCCTTACAACTGCAAACTGCCAATGATACTTTCGCGCATATGCAAACAACTTTTCCCGAGCTAAAAATTGGCCTAGTGCATGGCCGCATTAGGCCCGCTGAAAAACAATTGGTGATGGCGCAATTTAGCGCGGGTGAGATTCAATTATTAGTCGCCACCACAGTGATTGAAGTCGGTGTCGATGTGCCTAACGCCAGCTTGATGGTGATAGAGCATGCTGAGCGCGCAGGCCTAAGCCAATTGCACCAGTTAAGGGGTAGAGTTGGCCGCGGTGCAGCCAAAAGCACTTGTATATTGCTGTATCAAAGTGATAAAAAATTAGGCGAAATTGCCCGCGCGCGGCTAAAAGTAATTTTTGAAAATACGGATGGCTTTATCATCGCCCAAGCCGATTTGCATTTACGTGGCCCAGGTGAGTTTTTAGGCACCCGCCAAAGCGGTGTGCCGATGCTAAAAATTGCCGATTTAGAAAGAGATGCAGATTTGCTGGAAAGTGCAAAAGAAATTGCAGATAAGCTAATTAAAGAATATCCAAAAGCGGTGGAAGACCATTTAGCAAGATGGATGAGCCATGCGGGGGAGCTTGTGAAAGTGTAATGCTTTTAAAACTACTGCCCTGCAGCCCACATGGATATTGGCTATTAGAGCACCTACTATTCGTTATTCTCGGCTCCCTTAATTGCTAACACAGCACTTTCATCACTCTTCGACAATAGGGCGCGATAAGTTTCCAGATCATCTGCGTCCATAACCAACGGCTCATTGCGTCTATTTGTAGCTGCCAAAGAGTTAGCATTAAGTCCAATGGAAGTGCCTAGTCCAGCATAGATGTAACGATCTCCAAAAGCTTTCATAAATGCTGTGAAAGCAGGTTCTCCAGT
>JANMBK010000180.1:0-1559 GCA_031360365.1 Methylophilaceae bacterium | reverse complement strand
GCCAATACTTGCAGTGACGTGAGCAAGATCTCCATCAAGTAAGCAAGGTTCAGAAACTAAATCTAAAATCTTAACTGCTAATTGGTCAATTTCATTGACGTGTTTAAATCCGCTTAAAATAATAGTGAATTCGTCACCGCCTAGCCTTGCAACAGTATCTGACTCCCGTACACAATTTTTTAATCGGTCACTGATTATTTTAAGTAAAAGATCACCTTTTGCATGGCCTAACGAATCGTTTACCTGCTTAAATCGGTCAAGATCTAGCATCATCAATGCAAAAGAATGTCCGGAACGCTTGGATTTTTTTAATTCATGCGTTAAGCGATCTAAAAATAGAGTACGGTTTGGTAGGCTGGTGATGTTGTCATAATGTGCTAGTCGCATTACATCATCTTCTTTACTTTTCACCTCGGTTACATCTGTATAAGTACCAATTACTCTTGTCGGGGCCTGTTGATCATCCCTTTCTACAACCATACCTTTAACATGAATCCATTTCCATGTTCCGTCGGAAGTCAATTTTCTATGATCGTTTTCAAAACTTTTAACACTCCCATCAAGCGTTTGCATTCTTGCAGAGATCAGACAAGGTATATCATCAGGGTGAATGAGTTTTAACCATTCACTCATATCTGTAGAAATTTGGTCCTCTGAATAACCAAGCATTTCTTTACAACGTGGAGACAAATAAATTACATTGGTTTTAACATTGAGATCCCATACGCCTTGTTTGGATCCATCTAGTGCAAAACTCCATCGTTTCTCATTTTCAATTAATGTAAGTTCCGCCTTCTTATCCTCATCAATATTCTGAATAGTAGTTATAAAAGTTGTGGGTTCTTCTCCAGCTTTCCAAAGTGCTGTGCAAGTAAGATCTACCCATACAACTGAACCATCTTTATGGATATATCTATTTTGAAGGTTATATTCTGATATTTCACCTAAACAAATTCTTTCCGTTAGTAGAAGCTGAACTGCAATATCGTCCGGATGCGTTATATCAAAAATACTTAAATTAAATAACTCTAATCTGCTGTAACCTACGATTACAGAAAACTGTTGATTAGTTTCAACAAATTTGCCTGTAACGGCTTCTGCCATTATTACGCCCACACTAGTTTGATTAAACAATGATCTAAAATGTTGCTCTGAAAATTGATTATTATTTAAATTAATATTTAGATTTTTAGCGTGTAACTCAATCACGTCCACGACCATTTTCGCAAGTATTTTGAGCGTCTCTAGTTCATGTTCACTGAATTGGGGGCGGGGTTTATAGTCGATTAGACATAATGTACCTAAGTTATATTTCCCTTGAACACAAAGGGGAATGCCAGCATAAAAACGTATACCTGATTTTTGTTTAACTAAAGGGTGATCAATACAGCGTGAATCCTTATTAGTGTCATAGATAATATAAGGAACTACATCTAGGATGGCAGTAGAGCAAAAGCCTTTTACACAGTTATATCTATCAATATTTGTACCTGAGTGCGATTTAGACCAAATTCTATTTTCATCCACAAAATTGATAAGCGCTATTGGCGCATTAAAAA
>JANMBK010000173.1:0-1980 GCA_031360365.1 Methylophilaceae bacterium | reverse complement strand
CAACAAAAATTCGGATGACTTATCATTTGGTCGCCGAAGCGATGATTTATCGCGCGGTAGGGATACTGATAACTTAAGTCGCTGCGACTAATCTTCTTCCACCACTAAATCAGGAATGTGGTTAAACGCAATGCGCATTGGCGCATCTTTTAGCGCATCGTGTGCGCCAGCAAAATAAACGGTATTTTTGCCGTACTTCAAATTTAAAATATCTAGCGCTTTATTCAGTTTCTTTTCGTTGACAGAAGGTTTTTCTGCAAACAAATCATCCACATACTCGTTCGCATTAATCAGCGCACCAAAATTAACACCTACTGCAATTGGATCAAAGTTGGAATCTATCATTGCAAATTTAAGTAGTAGCGTTTCTAATGATTCGGTCAATTTTAAACTGTTATCAGTCGCGGTTATTGCGCTTTCATTATAAAACCGCGCCGTTTCTTTGGTTTTTCTATGGCGCAATTTTATTTTTACGCTGATATGCGAAGTGAGTAAATCATAACTGCGCATGCGCATAGCGGCTTTTTGCAGCAGACGGTGCAACACGGCTTTGGCGCCTGCAATGTTGCGTTGCTCAGGCGGCAATACATGAGAGTGCCCAAGGCTACTGCGTGTATTTTTAACGTAAAAGGGCTCAATTCCCCGTAGCTTGTCGTAGTAACGCTCTCCTTCTATGCTGCCCCAAGCCGCGCGTAGTTGCTGCCTGTTAGAGGCATAAAGCTTTTCAACCGTATCAATGCCGTAACGCTCCAAGCGCGCTTGCATTTGGCTGCCAATGCCGTTTAGTGCGCGTAGTTTTAAGCTAAATAATTTTTGCGGAATATCGCTATCCTCAATCACCACGCAGCCATTTGGCTTTTGCATGTTGGATGCGGTTTTGGCGAGAAATGTGTTTGGTGCAATGCCAATAGAGCTGAGGATAAATGGATATTGCTTATTAATTTCACGTTTAATTTTGTTAGCAAGCTTAAGCGCGTTTTCTTTCACTTGTTGGCTGCCCGTTAGTTTGCACACCATTTCGTCGATGGACAGCACTTTTTCCACATGCGTGCAGCTTTCGACTATTTCTATTAACTTGTGATGATACTGCACATAAAGTGGCGGCCGCGCTTCTACAAAAATAATGTCTTTGCACAGCTTGCGCGCATCACGCACGCCAGTGCCTGTCTTGACTCCAAAGGCTTTAGCCTCGTAACTGGCGGCGATACAGCAAGTGGTTTCCGCCATTACCGCTAGTACACCAATTGGTTTGCCGCGCAACTCTGGCCGCAACTGTTGCTCAACTGAGGCGAAGTAAGAGTTAAAATCAACGTATAAAGCGTTTAAAGACATGATTAATTTTTACAGACAGTGTAATGTTTTTGGGGAAATGTTGACTAACCATTGTAAGACTATTAACCATGAATAAAAGTTAATTTTTAAGATAAATTTAAAGGTAATAATGATGAGCAATCAACAAATTGCAATTTTCGCAGGCGGTTGTTTTTGGTGTACCGAACCTGTATTTAGCCAGCTAAAAGGTATTAACAAAGTCGTTTCTGGTTACATTGGAGGGCATAAAGTCAACCCGACCTATGATGATATTTGTAATGGCGATACAGGCCATGCTGAAGGCATACAGATTACTTTTGACGCAGACATAATCAGTTTTGAGACATTGTTAGAGGTGTTTTTCGTGTCGCATGACCCCACGACATTAAACCGTCAAGGCAACGATTTCGGCACACAATATCGCTCTGCAGTGTTCTGCCAAAATACTATTCAGCGTGATGCGGTAGCAAAAAAGATTGGCGAACTTAACTCTCAAAATGCCTTTTATACGCCTATCGTCACACAAATTAATGACGCAGCCAAGTTTTACCCTGCTGAAGCCTATCACCAATATTACTTTGATAAAAATCCTGCCAATCCATATTGCTTGGCAGTTGCGGCACCCAAAGCGGCAAAAATACGTGCTAAATATGCAGCTTTAATTAAAAG
>JANMBK010000138.1:0-4227 GCA_031360365.1 Methylophilaceae bacterium | reverse complement strand
TTTTAATACCACCACCACCATGCGCGCGCAATTTAGCCAAATGGTCAACGATAACAAAGGTCGCAAGGTGCAAGAAGTAGAAGGTACCATGCAGCTGCAACGGCCGAATAAATTTCGTTGGGATTACAAAAAACCTTACGAACAGCAAATTGTGAGCGATGGAAAACAAGTATTTTTGTTTGATAGCGAGTTGCAACAAGTGACAATTCGCGACTTGAGTAAAACCTTAGGCTCTAGCCCAGCCGCCATGTTGGCGGGGGGTGATGCAGTAGAAAAAAGCTTTACTTTAAAAAATGCCACACGCAAAGATGGCTTGACTTGGGTGCTGGCGATTCCTAAAGATAAAGAAAGTGGCTTTGAGCGTGTTTTGCTTGGTTTTAAGGCAGATAAACTTCGAAAAATGGAGTTGTATGACAGCTTTAATCACATTACGCATATTACTTTTAATGAGGTAGAGCGCAACCCTGTGTTGCAAGATTCTACATTTTTGTTCACCCCACCCAAGGGTGTGGACGTAGTAGGCGAATAAGAAAGTCAAACAAGCAGAACGAATAAGTAGGCCAAGCAAAGTTGTTTGCAAGCAACAATTGCAACAATCGATATCTAATTGTTAACTAATAACTTTATTAAAATGCTGTAATTTGTTATTATTAAACAACTTTTTACCTGATAAATAATTATTTTGCATCTCTTTGCCCAACAGCATAAGCCATATTTATTCGTTTTTTTTCTGGCTTTCATTACTGCATTCTCTTCACTAGCCTTTGCGGTGCAAGATAGCGTGGTTGCAGAAGCGAATAAGCTCCTTTTAAAGCGGGATTTCACTGCTGCATATCAATTGCTAGAGCCACTTGAAACGGACCGCGCTGGTGATGTTGATTTCGACTATTTGTTTGGTGTGGCTGGCGTAGAAAGTGGCAATGTTTCGCGCGGCGCGTTTGCTTTAGAGCGCGTGTTGGCCCTAGATCCAAACAATAAAGAGGCACGCGCAGAGATGGCAAAAGCGCATTTTATTTTGGGCGAGATTGATGCATCGAAAGCTGAATTTAATAATGTGCTAAAGCAATCTCCAGATGCTGCAACCAAAAAAACCATTGATAAGTTACTCAATGCAATTGATAAAATTGAAGGCACTACCACCACCTTTGGCGCTTACTTAGAGGGTGGCTTAGGTTACGATTCTAACGTGAGCAGCGCCCCTGGCTTGAATGCTGTGTCGGTGCCTGTGTTTGGTGGTGCCTTGTTAGATTTGGGCGGCGATGGGAAAGAAAAATCAGATACTTTTAATAATTTAGCGGGTGGTATCTCTGTCCGCCATCCCTTTAGTTTGCAACTGTCAGCATTTGGCTCGGCCAGTGTGAATAGCAAAAATAATCTGTCCGAAAAATTTGATACACGCACCTATGATTTGAACGCGGGTTTGCAGTACAAATATGAGCAAAGCAGTTACACCATTGCATTGCAAAATAATCATTTTTATTTGGATGGGGATGCATTTAGGCGTGCGTATGGCGCTACTGTGCAATGGCTGCACAATATTGACGATAGAAACCAAGCTGGGCTTTTTATGCAATATTCACGACTAAATTATGTTGATAGCAGCTTTAGAAATGCAGATAGAACTATCTTTGGTGTGAATGTCGGGCATATTTTCAAAGCTAAATTTTCGCCTGTGCTGTTTGCCAGTCTTTACGGCGGTAAAGAAGACGTTAGAAACAATGATTTTGAATTTTTAGATCAAGATATTACTGGCTTGCGCATGGGTGGTCAGCTAAGCTTAAGCTCGCAATGGCAGATGTTTAGTTCGCTGTCAGCCGAATATCGTGACTATGATGCCAACGACCCAGCTTTTTTGAAAAAGCGTAAAGATAAACAATACGATGCTTCTTTAGGCTTAAATTTTATCCCCGCGCCCAGTTGGCTGGTCAAGCCGCAATTGAGTTACAGCAAAAATGAATCAAATGTTGATTTGAATGGTTTTGAGCGCAGCATCTTATCAGTGAATGTGCGCAAGGATTTTAGCTGGTAACCTACAATCGTTTCAACTAGCAATCACAGCAAATAGTCTCAAAAGTTAACTCAAGGTATAATTAATCACCTTGAATAGCCTATTCCAAAACATTAGTCCGCAAGCCCCACTCGCCGAACGTTTGCGTCCAAAAACGCTAGATGAAGTGGTCGGCCAGGCGCATTTATTGGGCGAGGGAAAACCACTGCGGGTGGCTTTCCAATCGGGTAAATTGCCATCAATGATTCTGTGGGGACCACCTGGTGTGGGTAAAACCACATTGGCGCGCTTAATCGCCAATACCGCTGCTGCTGAGTTTATCGCGGTTTCTGCTGTGTTATCTGGCATAAAAGACATACGCGATGCGGTAGAGCGCGCTGAACTTACCTTGCAACAGCATGGCCGTAAAACTATTTTATTTGTCGATGAAGTGCATCGCTTTAACAAGGGTCAGCAAGATGCGTTTTTGCCTTTTGTTGAAAGCGGTTTAATTACCTTTATTGGTGCGACCACAGAGAACCCGTCTTTTGAAGTAAATAGTGCGTTGCTCAGTCGCTCGCAAGTGTTTGTGCTGAATAGTTTGAGTGAGCCAGAACTGGCGCTGGTATTGGAGCGTGGACGTGCCTTAATCGCGCCAGAGATTGCCCTAACAAAAGAAGTACAAGAGCAAATATTAGCCTATGCCGATGGCGATGCGCGACGTTTGCTTAACTTCGTAGAGTCCTTATTTCATGCAGCTACGAATTTAGATAAAGACGTAGCAGGTGTCAAAAATATAGACGAAGCCTTTTTGCAGACCACCATGGCCAGCAAAATACGCCGTTTTGATAAAGGTGGCGAGGCGTTTTACGACCAAATCTCGGCACTGCATAAATCGGTGCGTGGCAGCAACCCAGATGCTGCCTTATATTGGTTTTTACGCATGATTGATGGCGGCGCTGACCCGCTCTATTTAGGCCGGCGCATTGTGCGTATGGCGATTGAAGACATAGGCTTGGCCGACCCGCGTGCACAGGGCATGTGCTTGGAAGCCTGCCAAATTTATGAGCGGCTTGGCTCGCCAGAAGGTGAGTTGGCCCTTAGCAATGCGGTGATTTATTTAGCAGTAGCACCCAAAAGCAACGCCGCTTACAACGCCTATAATCAAGCCAAAAGTTTTGTGGCACAAGATAAATCGAGGCCAGTGCCGTTGCACTTGCGTAACGCGCCTACTAAGCTAATGAAAGCCTTGGATTACGGCAAAGAATATCGTTACGCACACAACGAGCCAGAGGCTTACGCGGCGGGTGTGGATTACTTTCCTGATGAGCTTTATGAAAGTAAAAGTGGTGAAATTAAAAACGCGCCGCCACAGTTTTATGTACCCACGCCGCGCGGCTTAGAAGGTAAAATAGGTGAAAAATTGAAGCACCTTAGTGACTTAGACCGTAACGAATTAGATAAAAAGCGAAAAAACAGGATTAAAAAATGATTGATATTAATTTACTTAGAAAAGAAACTTTTTCAGTTGCAACCAAATACGAATCTAGAGGGTTTTTCTTTGACCCGGAAGCTTTTTTAGAAATGGAAAGTAACAGAAAAAAATTTCAGGTTATGTCTGAAAATTTAAAATCAAATTTAAACAGAACTTCAAAATTAGTTGGCCAATTAATGGCTAAAGGAGAAAGCACTGACGAACTCTTGGTTGAAATCTTAGCCCTAAAAAAATCTATGCAAGAAGATGAAATGAGATTTAACGTTCTTCAAAAAGAAATACATACTAATTTACTGAACATGCCTAATCTACCACACGATAGCGTGCCAGTTGGTAAATCTGAAGCAGATAACGTTGAAGTGCGTAAAGTTGGCACGCCTCGCACGTTTGACTTTGCAGTAAAAGACCATACCGATGTTGGTACACCGTTAGGTTTAGATTTTGATACGGGTATTAAATTATCAGGTTCGCGTTTTACCTTTATGCGCGGCGGTATTGCTAAATTGCACCGCGCTTTATCACAGTTTATGTTGGATACGCAAACCGAGCAACATGGCTACACGGAATGCTACACGCCGTATTTGGTGAATGCAGAAACATTGACTGGCACTGGCCAATTGCCTAAATTTGAAGAAGATTTATTTTCTCTCAACCATAACGATACTAAGTTGTATTTAATTCCCACCTCTGAAGTTACGCTCACCAACACCGTGCGCGATGAGATTGTGCCTCTGGAAGCGTTGCC
>JANMBK010000113.1:0-3016 GCA_031360365.1 Methylophilaceae bacterium | reverse complement strand
CTAAATAACCACCTAAAATGCCGACCATACAAAATAGCACATTTAAAATAGGCATTGAAATCACGCCTGCCCAAAATCTTGGTGCAATCACGCGTGCAATTGGATTAACTGCCATCATTTCCATCGCTGATAATTGTTCGGTAGCTTTCATTAAGCCAATTTCAGCGGTAATCGCGGTCCCTGCTCTGCCCGCAAATAATAAAGCAGTCACAACAGGGCCTAGCTCGCGGACTAAGGCCAATGCGACTAGCACACCGATTGCCTCAGACGAGCCATAGCGCTGCAAAGTATTATAGCCTTGCAAGGCCAATACCATGCCCACAAAAAATGCTGAAACCAAAATAATAATCAGCGACAACACGCCTGTGGCGTAAATTTCGCGTATGGTTAAATGGATGCGACGAAAGCTTTCACCCGATGAAATTAAAGTGAGCCAAAATAAGCGCGCGCCCGCGCCCAAGCGCCAAATACGCTCTGTAAAACGACTACCAATGTTGCGCAAAGTGCGTACCAAACTCACCAATAAACCTGAGCGTATCATGCGCGCTTACCTTTGTTGTCAAAGTCCAATAACTCTTGTTTATAATCATTTGCGGCATAATGAAAAGGCACTGGGCCATCTTTTTCGCCATGCACAAATTGGTGCACAAATGGTAACGTAGATTTAATTAAATCGTCTGGTGTACCTTCAGCCGCAACGGTGCCATTGGCAACAAAATATACATAATCGGCTATCGAGAAAGTTTCTTTTACATCGTGTGAAACAATAATAGACGTGGTGCCCAGCGCATCGTTTAAAGTGCGAATTAAATCACAAATCACGCCCATGGATATGGGGTCTAGTCCGGCAAAAGGTTCATCGTACATGACAATATCTGGGTCTAACGCAATGGCACGCGCCAACGCCACACGCCGCGCCATACCGCCAGAAAGCTCTGTCGGCATCAGTTGATGCGCGCCACGCAAGCCCACTGCATTCAATTTCATCAGCACTAAATCGTGAATCATGCTTTCAGGAAAATCCGTATGCTCACGCATAGGAAAAGCTACATTTTCATACACGGATAAATCAGTAAACATAGCACCATGCTGAAACAGCATGCCCATTTTGCGGCGTAATTGATAAATGCCATCTCGGCTTTGCGTATGCACGACTTGACCATCGACCCGCACCTCGCCTTTATTTGGCTTAATTTGGCCACCAATCAAACGCAATAGCGTGGTTTTACCGCTGCCGCTACCACCCATAATGGCCACCACTTTACCGCGCGGAAACACCATATTGATGCCTTGGTGCAACATGCGGCCTTTGTAGCCAAACGAGAGATTATCTATCTCTACTACATTCTGTGGGGCGATATTTGGAGTCATTAATTGGTCGTTGTAATTTTGTAATCATTCTAAATCAAAATGTGACTAAATCAAACGTGTAACTTACAATAAAATAAGGGAGATAAAAAACAAAAAGCCCGCATCATGCGAGCTCGATATTATAGCGTTCAATACCCTCAGAGCGACATACACACGGTATATTGATTTGCAGGCGCTGCAGTCACAACTGCTGTAGCCAGGGCGGCCCCTGGAGCGCCAGCGGCCACAACGCGCACATTACCAGTCGCAGTATTACCGTCATCTAGTGTGGTATCTAATTGCGTAGCATCTCTGCCCAAAATCAAATCAGAGCAAACTGCATACGCACCTTGCATACCATTAATCTCATTAAAACCAGCTGCAATACTTTGAATTCCAAGCCTGCCACCCGCTGCATTGCGTGGCTCGAATTCAGGAGCACCTGTTACAGTTGAGCCAGGCGCCAAACCTGCCAAACGCACATGTTCCCAAAACAAGTATGATTCATCGGCAGGTGCTGCAGAGTCCCATTGGCCATCAATTCGGCCATTGTTTGCATTGCCTGCTGCTGGATTAGTGGCGCCTGTTAAATGGGTTGCTGCAATACGATCATCACCTGGCAGCGCTTTAAAGCGGTCTTGATAGCCATAAATATAAACTTGCACGTTTTGAAAGTCCCGCGTAATGTTTTTCACGCGCGCACTATTAATCAGTTCTTGTCCCCTTAGCACGCCGCCAAGCAGCAAGCCAATAATCACCAGCACAATTGCCAGTTCGATTAAGGTAAAACCTGTTTGTTTATTCATTTTTGTATCCTTGTACTATCGTTTCTTATGGCTTAATTAGTTTGATTTGCCACAATTGCTAATTATCATGCAAATGTCGTGCCAAGCAAGCCCAGCCTTACTTTTGGCCACTATCAATTAAATCTGACATTTTACATACTCAAATAAATGATGAAAATTCATCGACTATGACAATTTATTGACACCCTATTTTTAAGGCTGTTTTTAGACTATGCTTAGGCTTTAATCAACCATTCACAGCATATTTATGTCTATTGGCCTTTTTGACTACAGTAAACTGAATCAGTTACTCGCCACTAACTCACACCGTATTTTAGCTTTAATGCTGCTATTTTTGCATGCGTTTTTGATTTGGGGCGACCAAACAAGCTATCTGCATCACACATTCTTCTTATGTACCTACGGCTTTTTCTTGATGTGGCAACCCATATGGAGCAACACTGAAAGACTCTCGTGGCCGGCAATAGGGCTATTTTTAAGTATTGGTATTATTGGTTATTTTTATGCCAATTTGTGGGTAACCGCAGCTTGGTTATCTTTATTATTTGGCTTACTTGGTGGGCGCGTATTTTCTGAAGAATCAAAGTCTAATCGCATCATCCATATTTTAGCTGCTAGCTACCTACTTTCAATGTTATTGCTATGGGTGGTGCCAAAATTACTCAATGCTTATAACGATTTAGAAGCCGCAAATTTTGTGATTACCTACCTGACGCCACTGTTAATTGTTGCCATTTTTTTTATTCCCAATAAAACGCTAGCTAAAAGCGCACAACTTCCCGTCATCGATTTTTTCTACACATTACTGCTTACTTTAGGCGCATTACTTTTGGTGCTGACTAGTTTTGCAATAGGCTCTG
>JANMBK010000082.1:0-4244 GCA_031360365.1 Methylophilaceae bacterium | reverse complement strand
TTTTTAGAGGCTATTCGCCAAATGGGTTTTGAAAGCGGTCGCACCAACGCTTGCTATGTGCATTTAACGTTGCTGCCGTGGATTCCAACCGCGGGCGAGCTGAAAACCAAGCCGACGCAGCACAGCGTGAAAGAGCTGCGTTGGCTTAGTTTTCAGCTCGCCAGCAGTTGGAATCCACGGCAGCAACGTTAAATGCACATAGCAAGCGTTGGTGCGGCCGCTTTCAAAACCCATTTGGCGAATGGCCTCTAAAAACGGTAGCGATTCAATGTCACCCACTGTGCCGCCTACCTCTACAATCGCTACATCTGCGCCTTCTGCACCACGTTTAATGTGGTTTTTAATCTCGTCAGTAATGTGCGGAATCACCTGTACGGTTTTGCCGAGGTATTCGCCACGACGCTCTTTTTTAATCACCGTTTCGTAAATTTGACCAGTGGTAAAACTATTACGTTTGGCCATGCGCTGCGAAATAAAGCGCTCGTAATGACCTAAATCCAAGTCAGTTTCTGCACCGTCATCTGTCACAAAAACTTCACCATGCTGAAAAGGCGACATTGTGCCAGGGTCAACGTTAATGTAGGGATCTAACTTGAGCATAGTGACTTTAATGCCACGCGATTCGAGGATTGCGCCTAAGCTGGCGGCCGCGATGCCCTTGCCTAATGAGGAAACTACACCGCCGGTAACGAATACATATTTGGTCATAAAACCCTTGAATATTAGTGCACGATTTAATTACGTAGAATTTAATTACAGAGACTAAGTAATTTCGTACAGACGGGAACAAATTTTACCGTAAAGCCAGTACAATCACCATTAAAATCATGTGCGAAAATTAAAAAATAGTTAAAAAACTGGGGAGAAAAGTCTTGCAAAAATCTGCCATTCATTGGGAAGCGGTCGAGGCTGACCCACGTTTTCAAGCCTTACATCGTGACAAAAATCGTTTTTTATGGCGCATGATGTTGTTTGCATTGATTTTTTATTTTTTACTGCCAGTTAGCACTGCCTATTTTCAGGATATTTTAAAAGTCAAAGTTTGGGGCGTCATCAATGTTGGCTTACTGTTTGCGCTGGCACAATTTGTAGTCGCTTGGGTTATCGCTGCCATATACGCCAAACGCGCCAATACTGAGTTTGATGCGCGCGCAAAAGCGTTAGTAGATGATGCGCATAATATAAAAGGCGTGGTATGAATATCATGTCAAAGAATATTAAGTCTATCAGCAAAATATGTGCAATTTTAATCGGCCTACAAGCCGCACCAGTATTGGCTGCTGGCGAGGTCTCACAAGAGTACCGTTGGCTCACTTTTATAGTATTTAGCAGCATTATCGCGGCCACCATGTACATCACTTGGTGGGCAAGCAAACGGGTGAAATCCACCGCAGATTTTTATGCCGCAGGCAACTCAATCTCCGGCTTACAAAACGGCTGGGCAATTGCAGGTGATTATCTCTCCGCCGCTTCTTTCCTTGGCATTGCAGGCTTAATCTCATTGTATGGTTACGATGGTTTTATGTATTCGGTTGGCTTTCTCATGGGTTATATCGCCGTGCTGTTGGTCATCGCCGAGCCTTGCCGCAACATTGGCAAATATACGCTGGGCGATATTTTAGCATTTCGCAACGACCCCAAAAAAGCGCGCATGGTGGCCGCGCTTTCCACTATCACTGTTTCCATTTTTTACCTCACCGCACAAATGGTCGGTGGCGGTGTGTTGGTTAAAACGCTGATTGGCATCGATTATGAAGTGAGCGTAATCGCAGTCGGCACGCTGATGCTGGCTTACGTGGTGTTTGGCGGCATGGTGGCCACCACTTATGTGCAAATCGTCAAAGCCGTTTTATTGGTAATCGCTTCTTTGGTATTGGTGACGTTAGTCTGGCTGCCTTATGGGTTCAGTCTGCCTGCATTTTTACAAGCAGTAGTAGACGACCCTAAGATTCAAGCACAAGTGGCTAAATTATTAGGCACAGCTGCCAGCAGCATGAGTGCACAAGAGCTTGGGCAACGCTTTTTAGAGCCAGGCTTATTTTTAAAAGACCCGATTGACCAGATTAGTCTTGGCATGGCGCTGGTGTTTGGCACCGCAGGTTTGCCACACATTTTAATGCGCTTTTTTACCGTGCCAAACGCGCAAGAGGCGCGTAAGAGCGTGGTATGGGCAATGGCGATTATTGGCGGCTTTTATGTGCTCACGTTATTTTTGGGCTTTGGTGCAGCCATGCATGTCGGGCCAGAAACAATCGGGGGTATTGATAAAGGTGGCAATATGGCAGCGCCATTGTTGGCGCAATACTTGGGTGGCGGACAAAATTCTTTACTCGGCAATTTTATGCTGGCTTTTGTGGCAGCAGTTGCCTTTGCGACTATCGTCGCGGTAGTGGCAGGCTTGGTTCTGGCAAGCGCCAGCGCAATCGCACATGATTTATATGTAAACGTGATTAAAGACGGCAACGCCAGCCAAGCGCAGCAAATGAAAGCTGCGCGCATCGCATCAATCGGCGTCGGTATTGTTGCGATATTCATTGGTATTTTAGCCAAAGGCCAAAACGTCGCGCACCTAGTCGGCATGGCGTTTGCCGTGGCGGCCAGCAGCAATTTACCCGCCATTTTCCTCACGCTTTATTGGCGGAAATGCAACACCACCGGCGTGGTGATGGGGATGTTGATTGGCGCAGGCAGCGCGATTTTATTGGTGCTGGTTTCACCTAATATGACTTATCCGCTAAAAGTATTAGCTGATGCCAACAGCGTAATGCAAAGTGCACCGCAAAAAATCGCCGAACAGCGCGATTTGCTGACGCGTATTCGCAGCCAACAAGCGGTTGCGGGCATTGAACGAGAAATCGCCGCGCTAGAAAAACAACTAAAAAAAGCAGAAGAAGATAAAACTAAATATCAAGGCCAAACTACCAGCATGATGGGGCTTGCGAAACCTATATTTCGTCTTAAAAACCCAGGTATTATTTCAATCCCACTCGGGTTTTTAATGGTGATTTTATTCTCGCTATTAACGCGCGATAAACGCAGTGAGGACTTATGGGAAGAGCTTTATGTACGCCAAAATACTGGCTTGCATGTGGAAGATGTTTCACATTAACGATGGCTAGGGTTGCGTGATTGGTTTCTTTTGTTAATCCAATTCCTAAACTCTCCCGATTCAATTACATCGAATGCTTTAATTTTAGCTTCATTCAACGAAGCATATCGCTTCTGACTTTTGGCAAAGTTAATTTTGATAGTATAGCCAGACTCCTCATTGGTTATAAAAACCAGATAACTATCTAATTTTATTTTATATATTTTATAACCATATTCGTCGTAGATATATTCCCAACGTGTGGAAGACACGAAACGTTTTCGCTTTTCTTGGAGCTTTTTGGCCTCTTTTTGCACTAAATTTGCTTCATCTGTCGCAGTTAGACTATCGCAACAGTTTGTGCCAACCTCAATAGGCCGCCAACTTTTATGACTGATAAGATGTGAGTAACGAATCTCTTTTCCACAATACTCACAAGTACCGTACAAGCCACCTAAGTCATCAAAGCCAACATATAACCAACCCATCTTGGGGGGTATTATCCCATGTTCTATTGCGTGGCATCCGCTACATAATGTTTGGCACATTTCATACGGATACTCCCAAGGTTTGTGTCCTAAAATGTAATCTTTATGGTGAACATGTAATATTGCTCCATCTAATTTTGACTTTCCACAAGTGCAACATTTATATTCATCTAGGCGTAGTACTTCTTCTCGAAACGTTTTCCAGTTTTTTGAATGTTGGTATTTCATTTAAAAAATAGCATCCATTACTTAATCGCCCACTTCCCATAACCCTTAAACTGCTGAAATACATCGCGCATTTCAGCCTCGCTTAAAATATGCGGCTCACCCAGCTGTAACGCCCGCCAATATTGCTCACACAGGTTTTCTACTTCTACCGTCACCGCCAATGCATCTTCTAAATCGCGCCCTACAGCTATCATGCCGTGATTAGCCAACAGGCAGGCTTTGCGGTCTTGCAAGGCGCTCAGCGCGTTATCGGATAAGGCTTGCGAGCCAAACAGCGC
The DNA here is from genome assembly GCA_031360365.1 of Methylophilaceae bacterium. Taxonomy (GTDB): domain Bacteria; phylum Pseudomonadota; class Gammaproteobacteria; order Burkholderiales; family Methylophilaceae; genus Methylotenera_A. The sequence goes on along the minus strand of JANMBK010000082.1, from coordinate 162 downwards.
GTAAGGCGCGCAACGAATGGTGTCGGCGCCTACAACCGCTATCATGTAATGAAACGGCGGAATATCTTTGTGCAGGCAGGCCAGCGTAGTGGCAAACATGCTGTGGGTATGTACAATAGCGTTGACGTCGGTGCGACTTTGCAGAATATCGCGATGAAAGCG
>JANMBK010000062.1:0-3964 GCA_031360365.1 Methylophilaceae bacterium | reverse complement strand
CGTGAATCACGTGCTGCCTGCGCATTTTCTGCCAAGGTCACCTGAAAGCCTTCATCCAGCAAAATGTCGTGCAATAACTCACGAATGCCAACTTCATCATCTACCACTAAAATATTTCTTGATGCCATGTTTTACTTCCTTTTAAACTGACTTTTTATCTGGGTTTTATATTGCTTATGCTGGTTTTTCCATCGTTTGTTTAGTTATGCCCTGTTTAGGTGTTTTTTGCTTGCTCACCGTTTTAGTGGTGACTGGGGTTTTATTTAATTTTTTACTGGATTTTTCAATTGCTTGTACTTTAGCTTTTTCTACTGGCAACGTAATGCTAATACAAGCGCCACCTGTAGCGTTGTTTTCTATTTTAATTTGCCCAGCATGTTCTTCTACCATTTTTTTTACAATGGCCAGCCCCAAACCAGTCCCATGTACTTTGGTGGTGACGTATGGTTCAAACGCATGTGTCAGTAAATCTGGCGGAAAGCCTTGACCGTTGTCTTTTACCAATAGTTTAATGGCCGTATCACTAAACGTAGTTTGCACCAAAATCTCTGGGTTTGGCATTTGTTTTAGCGCATCCTGCGCATTTTGCATCAGGTTGTGCAGCACTTGTCTTAGCATGGTTGCATCGCCTTTAATGTCGGGCATGTTGGGCATTAGATTGTAAGTAATTTTGGCCTGCGCGCTTGCTTCGGCATTGCTCTCATAAAGCGCAGAAACATCTTTAATCAACTTGTTGATATTCAACTTGGTTAAAACAGCCGATGGCGCGCGCGCATATTCGCTAAATTCGTTCACCATGCTTTTCATGGCCGTTACTTGGTTGACAATGGTATCAGTGGCGCGTTGCAGCAAATTGGCATCGTCTTGGTTTAATTTTGTGCTCAATTTATGTTGCAAACGCTCGGCAGATAGCTGAATTGGTGTGAGTGGATTTTTAATTTCGTGCGCCAAGCGTCGTGCTACCTCTCCCCAAGCCGCATCGCGCTGTGCTTGCGCCATCGTTGTAATGTCATCAAAAACCACCACAAAACCATTACCGGCACTAACGGGCAAACGTGTAGCGCGCACTAATAAAAGTTGCTTGCCCTGTGGCCGAATAATCTCAAGCTGCCTAGTAAACTCTTTTTTTTCTTGATCTTTGATTTTAGTGAGCTCAAAGTGCGCTTGTAGCAACTGCACAAATTCGGTCAAAAACGCTTGGCTTTTGCCAATGTTGCTAAAGTGCTGGTTTTCAAACTGCGCAAGCTTTACACCTAGTATATTGCTGGCAATCAAGTTATAAGTGCGCAGTTTGCCTTGCTCATTCATGGCCAGCACGCCCGAAGATAAATGCGCCAGAATGGTCTCCAAATAGCCACGCGCCGCTTCTACGCGCGCACGGTTTCTTTCTGCGGCTTGGGTGGCATCGTCCAGCTGGCGCGTCATACTGTTGAATGATTTTACCAACACGCCTAATTCATCCTCGCCATGCTCTGGCAACATTTTGCTGTAATCGCCAGTTGCAATAGCGCGCGTACCTTCAGCTAATACAGTCAGTGGCTGTGTCAGCCGGCGGCTTAACACAAAGGCAATCGCAAGCGCAGATAACATGGCCAACATCAGTACCAAGGTGAGCGTCAGCTTAAAAATGTCTTTAATAGAGTCGCGGCTGTAAGATAGCTCTTGATAATCGCGATACACATCTTGCACCGCTTCTGCTGTGTTAGAAAGCGATTTTGGCACTGGATGTAGCAGCTGCAAAATACGCTTTTCACCTGCCAGTTCTTGCACACTGACAGGTGCCAACACACGCAAATATAAGCCTTTATTCGGTATTGGCTCAATTTTTCCGTAGACGCGATATTGTGCTTGGCGCAACTGCGGAATACTCGGTAAATCAGGCAAAAAGCTGCTTGGATCGCTACTCGACACCGAAATAATGCGTCCTTGCGGGGTAAGCAGCGTAGCATCTTGAATGCCCGATTTTTCGCGTAAATCATTAAGTGCACTAAAGTGGCTACTAGTAGGCAGAAACGCTAAATTGGTGGCAATATTTTCAGCCTTATCCTCGATATCATTCAGCATAATATCCAGTGCCCGCTGGCCCAAACTTAAGCCGCCATCTAGTGCCGATTCTACTTTGACGTTAAACCAAGATTCGATAGAGCGCGTTAAAAAATTCACCGAAACGAGGTAAACAATTAAACCAGGAATAATCGCCATTAACGCGAATGCCCCCAAAAAACGCAGTGTGAGGCGGCTGCCCATAACACCATTGCGGATTTTTTTGGTGAGCTGCCATAACTGATAGCTAATCAATGCTATTAACACGCCTGCAAGCGCAATATTTAAATAAAATAATATTTTGTAATAGTCGCCAGAAATGGCCGTGTTTGCGCTGGCCAGCGATAACAGATATAACAGCACCAGCCCCAACGCAACACTTACAAACACAATATAGCGCATTTAGCCTACCAACATATTTATTGTCACCATATTTAAATAGCTATCATGACTTAAACTCTTTACTGCTCGGCTCTTTGTTAGGCGCCTCTTTGCTATACAAGTCTTTTAAGGACCACTCAAATTTTTCAGAGCTTAGATTCCACTTTTCTGAGCTTATGGCATCGACTTGAATCGCTTTGGGCAGCTTATTTTGGTCTAGTCGAATCAGCAATGCTGCATTGTATATTTCGCCTTTTTCTAGCAGCGATTTTTCCACCACTTTCCACTCATTAATCTCCGCCAAATCACTCAAAGCCTCGCCCAAGCTTTCAAAGCTTTGTTGATGCTTGCCGCGATTGACCAGGTATTGGCGCGTTAAGGCATGGTAGCTTAAAGTGATATTTTGCGTGGTGGTGACCACCTCGTCGTCGAACCAATATTGACGCGGGCTAACAATTTGAAATTCCACAATAAAATTAAGTGGCACGCCTTTATTTACTGCTTCTTCAATATCTTTATCTAGGCGCATGTCTACATCGGCATTAAGGCTATAAAAGTCCTCATGTGGGTGTAGTTCTGCACTTTTTATGTCAATATCACTGCCCGCAAACACAAGTGATGCGTTAGCTAGCAATAGGGCGATACTAATGCTTTTGCAGAAGCGCGTAAAATAGGCCGTCATGCTGGCGATTGGGAATAAGTTGAACACTTTTAGCATCTTTAACAGGTTTAATATCAATATTGCTATCAACGTCCTTAGTCAATAAAAGTGGCAACTGAATGGCATCTGCATTTTTTTGCAGAAATTGGTCAATTTGCTGTTGATTTTCTTCATTAAAAATCGAACACGTCACATAGAGTAATTTACCTTTTTTTGCCAAACATTGCCACAATTGTTGCAAAATTGCCGATTGTTGTTGCGTAAATGATGCTATATCGCGCTCACGCCGCAACCATTTAATATCCACATGCCTGCGCACAATGCCAGACGCACTGCACGGCACATCGGCCAAAATATAATCAAACGGCGTATCAGTAGTAAACGTGGCCGCGTCACCCGCCATTAAATTGGCGTTTAATTTTAGGCGACTTAGATTACTTTCCACACGTTGCAAACGTGCCGCATCGTTATCTAGTGCGGTCAGCTCTATATTATTAGACCCGTCATCAAACAACTCTAAAATATGCCCAGTTTTGCCACCTGGCGCAGCGCAAGCATCTAGAACTCTTATTTTTTTTCCTTGGGCGCCTTTTTCAGGGTTTAATACTTCAGAGCCTAATAAATGTGCCGCCATTTGCGCGCCATAATCTTGCACCGAAACCACGCCTTCTAAAAATCCTGGAATTTGCTCAACTGGCATCGGTTTTTCTAGCATCACCGCATCTGCGCCCAAATGCGTTGCCGCAATATCTTGGCGCGCCAATAATTGCAAATACGCCTCGGTACTGGTTTGGCGAATATTCACCCGCAAAGTCAGTGGCGGATGCATATTGCCTATATTTAGGATACTCTGGAAGCCGCATGGATATTGGTCTGCAG
>JANMBK010000057.1:0-19234 GCA_031360365.1 Methylophilaceae bacterium | reverse complement strand
GATAAGCGGCAAGAAGAGTATCAAAAACGCCCCAAGCGTAAATTTATTGGTGCGCGTACTAAGGAGTATCGGTTTGCATTGTATGTGGAATCGTGGCGGCAAAAGGTGGAGCGCATTGGCAATATGAATTACCCGGAGGCGGCAAGAGCACAAAAATTGTATGGTCAATTGCGTATGACGGTATCGATTAAAGCCGATGGCAGTTTAGAAAAGGTAGTCATCGACCAGTCATCAAGCTCTAAATTATTAGATGACGCGGCCATACGCATTGTGGAGTTGGCAACGCCTTATGCGGTGTTTCCAGAGGACATTAAAAAAGATACCGACATCTTAGAGATTACAAGGACTTGGACGTTTACCCAAGAAGACGCATTGCAAACACAATAGCCATTATCTTTCGCTTTTATGCGTTGTTATTTATGTTTGCCGTGAAGCGCGCACTGTCTGCGCAAAAATGCCTAGCCTAAAAGAGAAATCTAATTGGCTTGGGAAATTTTGATAAGTTTTCAGAAAATTTTATGACTAATTTTTATCAACATCACGTATTTTTTTGCTTGAACCAGCGTGATAATGGCGAAGAATGTTGTATGGGCAAAGGCGCAGAAGCAGCGTTCGATCACATGAAAATGCGCGTAAAAAAGCTGGGGTTAAGCGGAAAAGATAAAGTGCGTATTAATCGCTCTGGTTGCCTAGATAGATGCGCGCAAGGCCCGTTGATGGTGGTTTATCCGCAAGCGATTTGGTACACCTTTGTAGATAATGAAGATATTGACGAGATTATTGAAAGCCATTTGCTGAACGGTAAAGTAGTGCAGCGTTTGGTGGTCGATTAGGCTAGTTGTTAGTTAGGCTCGTCGGTAACTAAAGTTTTTCGATATTAATTTTAATTTTTTCAACTAACATTATTTTTGCATGCCCAGAGAGCGCATGGATATTGGTCTGCAGGGCATCACTTTTGCCCTCGCTACTTACTCTTCTATCCTTTGCGACTGCACCCCAGTGACTATTTGGAAAATGTTTATCATCGACAAAGCGTGGAATGATATGCCAGTGTAAGTGTGGCGTTTTGTTGCCTAAACTTGCTAGGTTAATTTTGTCTGGATTCATCACTTCGCGCAGCGCAGTTTCTACCGCAAACACCACTCTCATCATGCGAGCACGATCTTGCGGCGATAAATCTGTCATTTCTTTAATATGTGTAAGCAACTCAACCCGGCAATAAGCGGGATAATCAGCGTCATTTAAAAGCACCACGCGACAAAAATCATCTTGCCACAAAATTTCATGCGGCCCAGATTGGCTGTCTAAATTAGCTTTGCACAAATCACAGTGTTGCAATTAAAACGCCTTAAGAAGCAGCAAGCATGCGGTCTAGCGTCAATTTCGCTAATTTAGCATCATGCGCAGGCACTTTAATCTGATTCACAATATTGCCTTCAGCCAAATTTTCTAGTGTCCAAGCCAAATGCTGCGGGTCAATACGCGCCATGGTGCTACATTCGCACACTACGTGGCTCATAAATTGTACATGTTTGCCTTGCGGTTTCATTTGCTCAGCAAGACGCGTCACTAAATTCAGCTCTGTGCCGACCAGCCATTTTGTGTTGGGAGCGGCTTCTGAAACGGTTCTTAAAATGTACTCGGTTGAGCCGACAAAATCAGAATTTAAACACACTTCAAACGGCGCTTCTGGGTGCGAAATCACATGACCATCAGGATGAAGTTTTCTAAAATGTTCAATATTTTGTAGGCGGAACATTTGATGCACCGCGCAATGACCTTTCCACAGCAAGATTTTAGCGTTTTGAATTTGCTCAACGCTGAGGCCGCCTTGCGGTTGATCAGGGTCCCAAATTGGCATTTGTTCAAGCGGAATGCCCATTTTATGGCCAGACCATCTGCCTAAGTTTTGGTCAGGAAAAAACAACACTTTTTCGCGCTGTTTAAAGCTCCAGTCCAATATTTTTGGCGCGTTTGTACTGGTACAAACAATGCCGCCATGCTCACCACAAAACGCTTTTAAATCGGCGGCGGAATTAATGTAAGTGACAGGCGTAATTTTTTCGTCAAAATTTAGTACTTTATTTAGCTCGCGATAGCTGCGCTCTACTTTGGCTAAATTCGCCATATCGGCCATGCTGCAACCAGCGGCTAAATCTGGCAGCACCACAATTTGCTCCGGGCGGCTTAAAATATCAGCCACTTCCGCCATAAAATGCACACCTAAAAACACGATAAATTCAGCGTCTAAGTCTTCACTATATTTTGAAAGCTTTAGTGAATCGCCCGTGAAATCGGCATGGCGGTACACGCTCTCGTGCTGATAATGGTGGCCTAAAATCACCAAGCGCTTGCCCAATTTATTGCGTGCAGCAATAATGCGGCGCTGACAATCGGCATCTTCTACCGCTTGATATTTCTCAAATTTAATTGGGACTGATTTAATGGCTTCTGTTTGCATGATTTTAATTTTAAAAATTGTATTTTATAACGTTAGTTGATGCTTTTCACCTAATCTTTTTAGTGCATCGATATTTGTCCATGAAAACACGCGCTCTGCTGCTTCGCGCCAATCCACCCAAACATAACGCACATGCTCATCTGGTGCTAATTTGATAGTCAGCTTGCTAGGAAGTTCTAAGCCAAATATATGCTCGGTATTTTCCAGCACGTCAGGCGCATAACGCTGACGCCAATGCGGGTAAATTTCGTATACGTTAGAAGCTTGCCAATCTTGTAATTTGTATTTGGTTGCTTCTAGGCCCGTTTCTTCCATCACCTCACGTATGGCCGCTTGCTTTGGCGTTTCGTCACCCTCTACGCTACCCGTCACCGATTGCCAAAAGCCCGCTTTATCGGCGCGCTCCATGATGAGTACTTGTAATTCTGGCGTATAAATTAATACTAACGCGGAGATTGGGATTTTGTAGTTCAATGCCAAAGGAATTGTATGCAAATAGAATAAAGTTTTGCTAAACAGTTAAAATTTATTGGGTGCAGAAGTTAAATTTTTAGGTAGTTGAAATACCACGCTCTCGACCACACCATGCAGCTCTTCAACTTGCTTAGCCCCCATATTTTGTAACGCTACAATCACTTCTTTCACCAACACTTCGGGTGCAGACGCGCCAGCTGACACACCAATTTTTTTCTTATTGGTTAGCCATTCGGCTTTTAAATAACTCGCGTTATCTACCATATAAGCCTCAACGCCTTGATTTTGCGCAACCTCTCTTAATCTGTTGGAATTAGAGCTATTTGGCGATCCGACCACAATCACCAAATCACAATCTTTGGACATGATCTTAACTGCATCTTGGCGGTTTTGCGTGGCATAGCAAATATCATCACTTTTTGGCGCATGAATGTTCGGGAATTTACTTTGTAAGGCATTAATCACTAAAGCGGCATCATCCATCGACAATGTGGTTTGCGTGACAAAAGCCAGTTTTTCAGCATTTTTTACGTTTAACTTGGCCACGTCCTCTGGCGTTTCTACTAAATACATACCTTGTTCACTTGGCTCCCCTTCAACTTGGCCCATCGTGCCTTCTACTTCAGGGTGACCTTTATGACCTATCATCACAATTTCCATGCCTGCTTTGCGCATTTTAGCCACTTCAATATGCACTTTCGTTACTAAAGGACAGGTCGCGTCAAACGCGATTAAACCGCGGGATTCTGCTTCGGCCCGAATCGCTTTAGAAACGCCATGCGCGCTAAAAATAACGGTGCTACCCACCGGTATAACATCTAATTCCTCTACAAAAATGGCTCCTTTGGCACGCAGTTCATCCACTACAAATTTATTATGAACCACTTCGTTACGCACATAAATCGGCGCACCAAATTTCTCCAAAGCTTGTTCGACAATAATAATCGCGCGATCTACCCCTGCGCAAAAACCGCGTGGGTTGGCTAATACTATGTTGGGCGCTAGATTGGCTTGTAATTTGGCTGGCTGGCTCATATTCAATCGTTAACTGGTTGTTAATTTAGGTATAATTGTAAAAATTTCTAATTAAAGAACTATGAAAAACACTGCAACATTACTCATTACCTGCCCCGATGCTAAAGGCATTGTGGCGTCAATTGCTGATTTTTTGTATCAGCACAATGCCAATATTTTACACGCAGACCAGCACCAAGATGCAGAAAATAATCTGTTTTTAATGCGAGTGGAGTGGGATGCTACTGATTTCACTTCGGGTGAGTCAAATTTTAATTTAGATGAAGTTGCTTTTAGCAAGGCCTTCTCGCCCATTGCGTTTAAGTTTAGCATGCAATGGCAGCTAAAATTATCGCAACATAAAACGCGGGTGGCTATTATGGTGTCGCAATATGACCACTGCTTAGCCGATTTGCTGCACCGCCATAAAAGCGGCGAGATGGCCTGTGAAATTCCGCTAGTCATCAGCAACCATCGCGATACCGAAGCTTTAGTCAAGTTTTACGGCATTGATTTCCATTATTTGCCAGTGACTAAAGAAACTAGTTTAACTAAAGATAATAAGGCAGAGGTTGAGGCTGCGCAGTTTAAGTTGTTTGATGATTACAACATCGATTTAATTGTGCTAGCACGCTACATGCAGATTTTATCACCCGATTTTGTGGCGCGTTATCCGCAACGCATCATAAATATTCACCACTCGTTCTTGCCCGCTTTTATTGGTGCACGGCCTTATCATAGAGCGTTTGAGCGCGGCGTTAAACTGATTGGCGCCACTGGGCATTATGTGACCGAAGTGCTAGATGAAGGCCCTATTATTGAGCAAGATATTGATCGGATTTCGCACCGCGATCAAGTGGAAGATTTAATTCAGAAAGGTCGAGATTTAGAGCGCTCGGTGTTAGCCAAGGCAGTACGTTGGCACATAGAAAACCGAATTCTGCTGTACGCCAATAAAACAGTTATTTTTGATTAGGTCTTTTTGATTAATATTTAATATGGACGTAAAAAAAGCCAAGTCTAAACTTGGCTTTTTTATTAATAAAACTAACTTTCAGCAGCAACCATATCAGGTAAATCTTCTACTACTTCGTCATCAACCGCCGCGATTTCTTCTAATGGGCTGTTATCGCCGATATCTAAAGGCGTGGTGACTGCAACAGATTTAGAAGCACAACCCACAACAAACAACATCATTAAAGCCAATAAAATTTTATGCATTTATATTCTCCCTAAATCGTTATATTTTTAAATTAAATTGACTTATTCTGCTGCAGGCGCATCAATAGCAGGTGGTGCAACTTCTTCTTCAGGTGCAATTTCAGGCAATGCTTCGTCTGCAAAAACAACAGAAACATTTAAAGCGGTTAAAGCGAGTAAAACAGCAAACAAACTTTTCATACTTCTCCCCTATGACAATTTTATATTTTTACAATAAATAACGCCGAAACAACAATTTACACCGAGTTAAGTTTGCTTGCAACATAAATAATAGAGCCTAATCCAGCCTTAAATCTAGGCCTAAATCAAGGCAGGTTTCTAGCGCAAATAAATCGGCAATTTTTTCGCGCTGGCGCACCACAAAAACCTTATCGCCGTCCACAATCACTTCTGCTGCGCGTGGCCGTGTATTGTAGTTGCTGGCCATGCTCATGCCATACGCACCTGCCGACATAATCGCCAACAAATCACCTTCTTGCAAATTCAAATGTCTATCATGGCCTAAAAAATCGCCGCTTTCACACACTGGGCCTACTATTTCATAACTTATGCTTTCGCCTGCTTGAGGCGCATCTCTAGGTTTCACGGCCACAATGTCGTGATAAGCATCATATAAAGCAGGCCGCATCAGGTCGTTCATGGCGGCGTCTACAATGGCAAAATTTTTGGCTTCACTAGGTTTAATGTATTCTAATTTTGTCAGCAGCACACCTGCATTGCCGACCAGCGCGCGGCCAGGCTCAAATAAAAGTTTTACGTTTCTATTTTTTAGTTTATCTAAAATGGCTTTGGCGTAAGTGGCAAATTCTGGAGGTGTTTCATCGGCATAGGTAATGCCAATGCCGCCGCCTACATCAATGTGGCTAACAGGTATATTTTTAGCGGCCAACGCATCAACCAAGCCTAAAATTAAATCCAACGCCTCAATAAACGGCGCCAGCTCGGTAATTTGCGAGCCAATATGGCAATCCACACCATGCACCGCAATATTTGGCATAGAGGCAGCCTGCTCATATACTTTTATGGCATCTTCAAATGCCACGCCAAATTTGTTATTTTTTAAACCAGTGGATATGTAGGGGTGAGTTTTGGCATCTACATTGGGGTTAACGCGTAGCGATACTGGGGCGATTTTGCCCATTTCAGCCGCCACAGCATTTAAGCGTTTTAGTTCGCTGGCAGATTCCACATTAAAGCAAAAAATGCCTGCATTTAAAGCAGCACGCATTTCATCGGCAGTTTTACCCACGCCAGAGAACACAATTTTTTGCGGGTCGCCGCCAGCCGCTAAAACTCGCGCGAGCTCACCACCAGAGACTATATCGAAACCCGCGCCGAGCTTAGCAAATAGATTCAAAATGGCAATGTTGGGGTTGGCCTTTACCGCAAAGCACACCAAATGATTGCTGCCAATGAGCCCAGCCTTAAAATTGGTAAAAGCTTGCGTTAATGCCGTTTTAGAATACACATAACACGGCGTACCATGCTGGCTGGCGATGTGGCTAAGCGCAACATTTTCGGCATGTAACTCGCCATTTTTAATAGTAAATTGATTCACTTTTTATCTTAAATATTTAAAGTAATTATGGAGCAGGGCTGGAAGGCACATCAATATTGGCTGCTGGAGCATCTTTTTTTGTAGCGTTATTATTAACACCTTTATCTATACCCTTATCGCCGCCCTTTTCTACGCCCTGTGGATAACGTTGCTCGGGAATATACAGCGGGCCTTTGGTGCCACAGCCTGCAACTGTTAAAAAGAATATACAGGCCAGCAAAATATGCACAGTTTTAAGCACGGTATTAAACATGGTTATCTCGCAAAAAATTTATGCACTATTTTAGCATTGAATAGCTTAGATGATAGAAACCGCAAAGTTTCAACCGCTTATTCTGCTAAATAATCCGATTATCGGATAGCGCTAGACAAGGCAATAAGTAGTTAGGCATGATGCCACTAACTAGGAAAAGGACAGGCAATATGAAAATATTTAGTACACAAACTGTTAAATTAACGCAAAAGGGTTTTACTTTAATCGAGCTAATGGTGGTGGTGGCGATTATCGGTATTTTGGCGACTATCGTAGTCCCTAGTTATACCGATTATGTGATGCGTGGTAAAGCCGTTGAAGCTACTGCCACCTTGGCAGATCTAAAAAGTCGTATGGAGCAATGTTTTCAAGACAATAAAGATTATACGCATGCAAACTGTGCGGCTCTGTGCGCGACTCCAGCAGGCTCTAAATATTTTACATACAGCTGCACACCAGCCTCAACGGCTGAAACCTATACCCTAGCTGCTGCCGCAGTAGCAGGCCAAGGCATCGATGGTTTTAGTTTTACAGTTGATCAAGATAGTGCAAAAACCTCTAACTTTTATGGTAATACTGGCAACTGCTGGCTGACCAAAAAGACTGGCTCATGTTAATGAATCAATTTAAACAAAAAGGCGTAACGCTTGTAGAGTTAGTTATTGGCGTGGCAATACTGGCTATTGTAAGTGCCATTGCAGTGCCTAGTTACACAGAATTTATCGCCAATTCTCAAATTCGTAGCACCACAGAATCTATACGTAATGGATTACAAGTTGCGCGCGCAGAAGCAGTAAAACGTAATGCGACAGTCGCATTTACTTTAAATGGATCTGATACTTCATGGGTGGTCGGATGTCCTACTGTTAGCGCAAATTGCCCAGCAACAATTCAAACTAAAGCGCCTAAAGAGGGTGGTTCTGGCACAGTTACCGTGGCGATTACTGGCTCGAACACCATTAGTTTTACAAATTTAGGCAATGCTACAGCAGCGGCAGGGCAATTATCAGTCGTCAATGTAGATAACAGCTCGGTACCTGCAGCAAAATCTAAAGATTTACGCATTAGGGTAGGCGCAGGTGGCAATGTACGTGTGTGCGACCCTAACATCAGTACAACCACAGACCCTAGGTATTGTGCTGCATAAAGATTAGGACAATTGATGAAAAATGATAAAAAATTATCCCAATTAAAAAATACAGCATCACAAAAAGGTGTTGTGATTCTTGAAGCTTTAATTGCTTTGCTTATTTTTTCTATGGGCATACTCGCCTTAGTGGGCTTGCAGGCTGCCATGGTTAAAAACACTTCTGATAATAAATATCGTGCGGATGCCAGTTTTTTAGCGCAAGAGCGTATTGGTCGCATGTGGGCCAATCCTAATAATTTAGGTAGTTTTTCATGCACCGATGTTGCCTCTGCTTGTGCTGATGTGTCAAATATACTGCCAAATGGCACCAGAACAGTCACTGTAGCTGCAAGAGGCTTGGTCACTGTAAACATTGCGTGGCGTTTACCAGGTAGCGATGCGCATAGTTTTACCACATCTACTTATATTGGGGCTTTATAGCATGCAAAATCATCAAGTGCTCAAGCAAAAAGGCTTTACCCTAGTTGAAATCATGGTAGGCCTGATTATTGGTTTGTTGGTCACTTTGGTCGTAGTGAATGTTTTTAGAGTGTTCGAAGCACAAAAAAGAACCACAACTGGCAACTCTGATGCACAAACCAATGGCGCAATTGCATTATTTAATATACAGCGTGAAACGCAAATAGCAGGCTTTGCCTTGCCTGTATATGGCTCAGAATTTTCGCCATTTAATTGCCCTATCAATACAACGGTAGATCACGACAATAATCCTGCAGCAGCTTCGCCGCCTATTGGCTTATCACCAATAGTTATTACAGATGCTAACGGCGCCAATGCAAGTGACACGATTGCGATTCGCTACGGTGATTCTATGAAAGGTGGTATTGCGGTTGATATGCTAGCGGGCACAGCAGCCAATGTTGCACAGGTAGATACCAATATTGGTTGTAGTTTGAACGATGTGGTTTTAGTTGTAAGGCAGACTACGCCACTAACTTGTAGTATGACGCGTGTTGGCCTCCCGCCCGCAAGCTTAACAGCGGCAGGGGTTTCGCCAGTTAGAGTAGCGCTCAATTCCACTACAAATGTAGCCGTAGGTAATGCTTTGGCTTGTTTAGGTGTTTGGAACGAAGTGCAATACGCAGTAACAGCTAATCAGCTCACGCGTACTGGTGATGTTACTGGTGTGGCGCCTAATCGTGTGCCTAGCACGGTGGCTGTGCCCATGGTGGCAGATATTGTGGCTATGCAGGCACAATATGGCGTTTCTGCAAGTGCAAACAGCAACCAAGTCACCCAATGGGTAAATGCCACAGGTGCTTGGGCAAACACGGCCACAACCCCAGTGTTAGCAGATAGAAACCGTATTAAAGCCATACGCGTTGCTGTTGTAGCTAGAAATGGCTTGTTAGAAACAGCAAATGTCACAAATGCTTGCAGCTCATTAACGGCTGCCCAACCAACTGGTTTATGTGCTTGGGATGGCGCAGAAGTTGGCTCTGCAGCTCCTGCGATTGATTTATCAGCAGATGCGAATTGGCGTCGTTATCGTTATCGCGTATATGAGTCTGTCATTCCTGTTAGAAACATTATTTGGTCTAGGGACGTGCTATGAGACTTACTCAACATTTAGCTCAACATCAAAACTTGCAGTTTAAAAATAAGCAAACTGGCGTAGTGTTATTTTTGGCGATGATAGCGTTAGTAGTTATGTCGCTAGCAGCCGTTGCGCTTATTCGCTCGGTGGATACCAATAGCATGATTACAGGTAATTTAGCCTATAAACAAACAGCGGCCATTTCCTCTAGTTACGGTATCGAAAGCATGGTAGATACCTTAGGCCCAATGCCACTGGCCTATGGTGATGCCAATGATGCTGCCAATGGTTATTACGCACTCTGTTCTAATTTTGATGGTGGAAGTATAGATCGTTGCAGTGGTAATAATTTAACCTTAGATGCCAGTTGGGTGCCTGGCACTAATAGTAGGTTAGCCACTGGCACAGGCATGACTGCAGGTAGAGATGCTTATGGCAATACCATTCAATATATTGTAGAGCGCATGTGCCACCAAGTAGGCGCGCCTAGCAAAGCAGCTTGCTTACAAGCGGGTAGTGACCCAGATAACAACACTAAAAATGCACTTAATGAACCAATCGTAGGTGCACCAAAAACCCCAACAGAGTTACCACTCTATCGCGTAACTGTCAGAATCGCTGGTCCTAAAAATACCACTAGTTACATACAAGCATTTATCTCTTAAAGAGGTTCAATATGAAAAACTCATTCAATCAAATACTAAAACATACTAGCTTGGCTTTATTAACAAGCCTGATGCTTTCATTACCTGCCATGGCAGATAACGTCAGGCTGGTGAATAAACCTTTGGTGGAATCTACTACCTCAGACGTATTGCCAAACCTGATGTATATATTGGATAACTCGGGCAGTATGAACCAAAATTACACGCCAGATTGGGCTAATAGTGCTACTAGACAGTTATTTAGAAACGCCGCTTACAACACGCAATATTACAACCCTACGATTCGTTATTTACCAGCTTCAGATTTTGCAGGCGTAGATATGCCGTCGTACACTGACCCTGCTTTAGTCAGAACTGATGGCTTTTATCAAACCACCAACTACACAATGGATTCACATTTAGGTAATACCAATACAGATACCATTACAGATATTCGTAACAGAGCGCACTATTTTACCAATGTACCTGGTGAGTATTGCACCACCGCTAATTTAACTAATTGCATTAACTCTAGTGTGGCAACTACCACGCATACCTTCTCTGCACCTATTCGTTGGTGTAATCACAATACTGGTGCTGGCGGTACCGCCAACGCATCGACACTGCTGTCACCTCCTGCAAGTGCTTGTCGTGCTGTGCGAGAGGGTAATTTTACCAATCTACGCACCATTCCAACCTCTACGTTTACATTAACTTTTACTGGATCTGGTATTACAACAGTGAGCAGTATTAAAATTAATGGTATCGAGATCATGAGTAATTCTGTGTCTGCGAACAATAAGACAACTGCTGCTCAGCTTGCTGGGTTAGTAAAATCTGAAATAGACGCATGTACAAGCAGTATAATTGGCAATTGTACAATAACAAGCCACAGTGCAAGTCTAAACGCCGCTAAACTCACGGTCACTTCACCTGCTGGCGTGTCAATAGGCCCAATTGTAGTGGTTAGGTCGGGTAGTATTGCTGTGGCTGCAACAGCTGCATTACCCACAACAGCTGGCAGGTTAGGCAGCTTGGTCTACACCGATATTGTCAGTAGCAATAATGCTTATCCGTATCCTGGTAGTTTAGCTTCCGATCCTGATAGAGATTGCGTTAGCGCAGTATGTAGCTATGCTGAGGAAATCACGAATTATGCCAACTGGTATGCATATTATCGCACCCGTATGCAAGGCATGAAAACTTCAACTAGCCTCGCCTTTAAACCGATTGATAACCGTTATCGGGTAGGGTTCATCACCATTAATAGCCCATCTAGCAACTATTTGCCCATTGCAAAATATGAGCTAGCAGCCACTCAGCAAAAAGATCAATGGTATACCCACCTCTTTAGTACAGTGCCAAGTGGCACTACACCATTGCGAGCGGCTTTATCGAGGGTAGGTAGAATTTACGCGAATAAACCCGTAGGCTTTGCAGCGGGGGACCCTGTAGAGTATGCTTGCCAAGACAACTTTAGTCTGCTTACCACTGACGGTTATTGGAACGGTGCAGCTGGCACGGATATTAACAATAACCCAATTGGTAATTTGGATAATATTGAAGCTTCGTCACCAAGACCCAAATTTGACGGCGGCGATAGTGCTGCAAGCGGTACTTTAGCCGATGTGGCCAAGTACTATTACGATACAGATATTCGCAATAATACAGGGGCTGATGCAAGCTTGAGGTTTAATAATTGTACTGGTGCTTTAGGCCAAGATGTGTGTGGAGAGGGTGCTGGCAACGAAAGTATAAAAATACAGAAAATGACCACGTTGACACTGGGTTTGGGCATTGATGGTACTTTAATCTACAGTAACGACTACAAAAACCAAAAAACCGGCGATTTTGCAGATATCAAATCTCCACTCGGCTTAAGAGACTGGCCAGTGCCTGTTGCTGATAGTCCTTCTGCGATTGATGATTTATGGCACGCAGCAGTAAATGGTAACGGTACTTACTTTAGTGCCAGAACACCTAAAGAGCTGTCTGATTCCTTGAAAAAAGCACTTTCAGACATTCAAAGTAAAGTGGGCGCTGGTTCAGCCGCTTCAGCCAGCTCACTGCAACCAACGGCAGGTGATAACTTTAACTACGTAGCCAGTTACGCCACTGTGAAATGGATAGGTAATTTAGAGGCAAGAACAGTGAATTTAACCACGTTTGAAACCAGCAAGAGTGCAGCTTGGTGTGCAGAAAACGTGGCTGCAGATGCAGTGCAAGGTATAGCGCCGTGTACTGGCACTATGGCCAGCAAAGTAGGCGCTGCAAGTGATAGCCGTAATATTATGTTCAATGTGGGTGGTACTATATCAGCGAATAATTTTAACTATGGCAATTTAAATACCACACAAAAAGCATTTTTTGAGACTACTTTTTTATCGAACAACTTAAGTCAGTGGCCTGATTTAACTACAGTCACAGGTGGCCAGCGTGAAAAAGCGGTTGGCAATGGCATCGTCAACTTTTTACGTGGTCAGCAAGGCTTTGAGGACAGGTCAAGCAATGCTGGCGATGACCGTATCTTCCGTTTCCGCGAAACGACGCTAGGCGACATTACTGAATCTCAACCAGCGTTTATCTCTAAACCAGTGTTTAATTACACCGATGCGGGTTACCAAGCGTTTAAAACGGCCACAGCCCAGTCTACACGGCCTGGCAGAATATATGTAGGTGCAAATGATGGCATGTTGCATGCGTTTGATGCAACTAATGGGCAAGAGGTTTGGGCATTTGTACCGACACCAGTTATTCCAAAAATGTGGAAGTTGGCGGACAGAGATTATGCAACCAACCATGTCAATTTGGTTAATGGTGACCCCACCATAGCCGAGGTTTGTGTAGCTACACCTGCGGTGTGTGCATCTTCTGCCACAGCCAGTGATTGGAGAACAGTATTAGTGGGTGGTTTAAGTGGCGGCGGGCGTGGCTACTATGCACTAGACATTACTAATCCAAATACCCCCCAATTGCTATGGGAATACACAGCTGAGAATAACGCGAACTTAGGTTATTCATTTGGTTCACCCATTGTCACTAAGTTGGCAGATGGTAGATGGGTAGCTTTACTAACGTCTGGCTATAATAATGGCGCTTTTGATAATAATGGAGCAACCGCTAATTCTCCCGCGGGTGTCGGTAAAGGTTACTTGTTTGTGGTTGATGTGAATACAGGAGCAGTGATTAAAACTTTCCCAACCAATGAAGGTGATAGTAATACACCTAGCGGTTTAGGACAGGTTTCAGCATTTGTTGATGATGTCAGTAAAAACAACTTAGCTAAATTTGTTTATGGCGGAGACCTATTAGGTAATTTATGGCGCTTTGATTTGGACGATTTAACAGGCACTCCACCATTAAAATTGGCTACTTTAATAGGCCCAGATGGAGCGCAACCCATTACCACTGCGCCGCAATTGGGTGTGATTAACAAAAAACGTGTTATTTTTGTAGGTACAGGTAAATATCTAGAGGTTGGAGATTTAACAGACCCTGATAAACAATCACTCTATGCGATTAAAGATGACTCGAATACGCCATTAGGTGATCCTAGAACGAGCTTAATAGAACAAATGATTGATAAAACCACACGGAAAGCAACTAATTTTCCAGTAAGCTTTGATACTAATTTGGGTTGGTTTGTAGACTTTCCTGATGATCGTGAGAGGATGAATATTGAGCCTTTCTTGGTGAATGGTGTGTTACTTGCACCTACTGTGGTGCCAAAAAGTACCAGTTGCTCACCAGGCGGTTATGGTTGGTTTAACTTTTTCAACTACAAAACGGGTAGCTCGGTCATATCATCTGGCTTAGTGTCTGAAAAATTGAAGTCACCAGCGGTAGGCTTTAACTTAGTCTACGATGCCAGCGGTAAGCCAGTGGTGACAGTGGTGGAATCAAATAATCCAACACCACATACAATAGATAATAAAGATATTGCAACAGGTAATGGCAGTAATCGAACAACTATACTAAACCTAAACCCAGATGGCACTTACGGACGAAAATCTATCTGGCGCGAGTTAATTAGATAGTTAAGTTAAAAGTTAACTTTAAAAGCACACAGCGTAAATGCTAGGTGCTTTTTTTATTTGGGTTGAATTAACTGAGAAGTAATTAACCCATTGATTAACCCAAATACTAAAGCAGCCAGTGCAAAAATAGGGATCAGATAGACGATACCCGTATGTGGAATTAGCCAAAACCTGACAATAATGAGTTGACCAGCAATGTGCGCAAAGGCTGCAAAAATACTGAGTGAAACAGCGCTAAAATATTTTTTTGGTAAATGCTGTGCAAAATATAAAGCGCCTAAGCTAAGCATTGCACCAGATAAACTTAATATAAAAGTGGGCGATAAAAATTGCCCAAGCAACAAGCTGCTGGCGAATACACGCAGCAAGCTTACCCAAGCAGCTGTAGTAAACCCATATTGATACAATACATATAAAGTCACAATATTGGCTATGCCAGGTTTTACGCCCGGCAATGGCGATGGAATCACTGCTTCTATCATGTGTAAACCTATCGCCAGTGCGGTGAGTTTGGCAATGTGATGATCTTCAGCGTTGGTTTTAATAGTTAAGTGAGTCATAACTGCTTTTTGCGCCCATGAGTTGCAGGCTAATTTGATTGGGCAAGCAAATAGCCACCTGCCCAGCGCGGCTTAACCAGCCTTGATGCACGCAATATTGGTTGTTGCAGGGCGATTGTTTAAACCTGACTTTTCCTTGGTCTATGCTAATCAGCGAATCACCTAAGGCGCCATGAATATGCAGATCGCGTGTTTGGTTTAAATCGTAGGTGCCAATGGTTTGATTGCCCTGCCGGATTTTGAGTTTGCTGGCTTGCTCAAAGCTCCAAAATTGTTGAAACATGACTAGGACAGCAATTAAGCCAGTAACAATTGCCAACCAATCGCCAATTAAAAGTTTAGTGTTGAAGCGCATGCTTTTCTGCATCTTTATCTAGCCAAGTCACACGCTTGGCCATGGTGGGGCTCACATAAATGTTGGCTGGTGATTCAATCACCATAAAATTTTCAACATGCATTGCTTGTGCAGCATTAGCGCGTGCATCAGACTTGGCAATAAAAATAGGTTTAGAAGCCACATCGGATAATACGCCTGCGCTGGCTTGCGGTGGAATAAGCACAGTTACCGCTTGTACGCCCTCAACAGGAAAGCCAGTAGCAGGGTTAATAATATGGCAATAGCGTTTGCCATCTATCTCAAAATAACGTTGATAATCGCCCGACGTGCCAATAGCCCAGCCGCTTTCTAAATTAAGCGTGGCGATGGCATTAGGCTTGCGCGGGTGTTGTATGCCCACGCGCCAAGGAGCCTCACCATGTTTGCCAAGCGCAATAATGTTGCCACCAATGTTAATGAGCGCGTTTTTAACACCTTGTTTTTGCAAGTAAGCCAACGCAGAATCGAGCGCATAGCCTTTGGCATAGCCACCAAAATCAAGCTGTATTTGTTGGTTATTGCTAAATACTAAACCATTTTTTATTACAATATCTGACATTTTTGGGTTTGCTTTTACTAAACTATTGATTTTTTCTTGATTAATTGGCACTGGTTTAAACGCATCATGGTGAAAGCCCCATACCTCAATTAGCCCGCCAATACTGGGGTTGAAGGCGCCATTTGATTGAATAGATAGTTTTGTGGCATCTGCAATCATATTTGCTATGTCGACATCTACAGCCACAGGAGTTTTGCCTTGAGCAAAGGCAATATTTAGCGACTTTAGTTTGCTTGGGCGCCAAGCATGTAAGCGATTATGCAGTTGTTGAAAATTAAGAATAATTTCATTGGAAACTGCTTGCGATTTTTCTTCGGATTCGCCATATATAGTAATGTCTACCAGCGTGCCAAACACATAGCTTTGGGTATTATATAGGGGCTCTTTAGGGCTACAACTCGCTAAAAAACACAGACAAAAAATAAGGATTAAACGCATAGGCGTAACTATAACGCGGCTAACAAAATCTCTCTAGAAAATATGCGCACCATTAATTTTAAGTGCTAGCATTTTCGAGTGCCTGCATAAAAATTTGCGCAGGGTTGCACGGTATATTTGAATGTTGAGTTTGTGCAGCAATTTCTACCATGCCAGTGGGGCTGGTAACGTTAATTTCAGTTAAATAGTCGCCAATCACATCAAGGCCTACTAAAAATAAGCCTTTTTCTTTTAATACTTTGCCTACAGTTATGGCAATTTCAATATCGCGATTTGTTAGTGGTTGTGCCACGCCAGTTCCACCAGCGGCTAAGTTGCCACGCGTTTCGCCTGCCTTGGGAATGCGCGCTAACGCGTAAGGCAATGGTTCGCCATTAATCACAATAATACGTTTATCGCCTTGTAAAATTTGCGGTAAATAGCGCTGAGCCATCACAGTTTGTGCGCCAAATTGCGTGGCAGTTTCTAAAATCACACCTATATTCGGATCTGTTTGTGTGAGCCTAAATATGCCTGAACCGCCCATGCCGTCTAGCGGTTTTACAATAATATCTTGATGTTCCGCTAAGAAAGTACGAATTAAATCATTGTTGCTGGTGACTAAAAATTCAGGTGCAAATTGTGGAAATTTAGCTACAGATAGTTTTTCGTTCCAATCGCGTACTGCTGCAGGGTTATTGAATACACGCGCACCTTGGTTTACTGCCAATTCTAATAAATAAGTACTGTACAAATACTCGTTATCAAACGGTGGGTCTTTGCGTATGATAATTGCATCAAAGTCTTTGGGTAATATTTCTTGGCTATCACCTGACACATACCAAATTTCGCTTTCTTTAAAATTAAAGAAGGCAGCGTTAATTTTAACCAGTTCGTTCCGCATAAATACATCATGCTGCAAGCAGGTGTATAAGGTATGGCCGCGTGCAGAAGCTTCACGCATGATGGCAACGCTGCTGTCTTTATAGGTTTTCAAGCTACTCAGTGGGTCTAAAATAAACAGTAGTTTCATAGTATTTAATAAGTATTTAATTCACAACCTTTATTAAGGCATGCCTGTAACCTGCATGGATATTGGCTTGCAGAGCATCTCTTTTTGCAGAATATTTACTGATTTAACGGATCAGTTTCTTGCAACTCGATTGCTGCTGCCAGCAAGGCCAAGCGTGCCACTACACCATAAGCATAAAAGCGATTGGGTACAGTGTCTGGCTCGCCAGCACAATCTGGCAACCCACATGGCGTTTCAAACGCAAGTGGCTCAAAATGTGAGCCAGGCGCGTTTAAATTTTCATCTGCTTCGCGGCCAGTATGCACGCGGTAAAAGCCGCCAATGACAAAGTGATCCATCATATAAACCACGGGCTCAGCCACTGCGTCGTTGATGCTTTCAAAAGTATAAACGCCTTCTTGAATAATCACTTCGGATACTTGCTGACCTTCTTTGATTACCGACATTTTGTTGCGCGCTTTGCGATTTAAATCGCGCACATCATCAGGCGATTTCACGGTCATAATTCCCATGCCATAAGTGCCCGCATCGGCTTTTACAATGACAAACGGTTCTTGTGTAATGCCATACTCGGCATATTTAAGTTTGATTTTATTGAGCAAAATCTCTACGTTCGCAGCCAAGCAATCTTCGCCTGTGCGAGCATGAAAATCAATTTCGCCACAAGTAGCAAAATAGGGATTAAGCAACCATTCATCAATACTTAAAAGCTGCGAAAAATCAGTAACTACACGGTTATATGCTTCAAAATGTTGGGATTTTCTTCTAACGTGCCAACCGGCATGCAGTGGTGGAATTAAGTCCTGTTCAAGATTTTTGAGTATATCGGGTACGCCACCCGATAAATCGTTATTCAGCAAAATTGCACAACTATCAAAATCGCCTAATTCTGAGTTGACTAATTTAATGCGGTTACCAACGCGCACTACGGGCTCTAATAATAGTTTCTGACCGTCATGAGTTTCAACTGAAGTGGGTTGGGTAATTTCAGGGTTAATACTGCCCACACGCACATCCAAACCCGCCGCTTTCATGATGTTGACGAGTTCTACTACGTTGCGTAAATAATAGGCATTGCGGGTATGATTTTCAGGAATAATCATTAAGCGATGCGCTTCAGGGCAGATTTTTTCCACTGCAACTTGTGCGGCTTGCACGCTTAAGCTTAAAAAATCAGGGTTTAAATTGTTAAATCCGCCTGGAAATAAATTGGTATCAACAGGCGCGAGTTTAAAACCAGCATTGCGTAAATCGACACTGGCGTAAAATGGCGCTGCGACTTCTAACCATTGCGTGCGAAACCAGTGCTCGATTTGCGGCATGCTGCCAAGCATTTTTTTTTCTAAATCTAATAATGGGCCGCTTAATGCAGTGGTTAAATGTGGAACCATGAGTATTTCCTAAACAATATGATGTGCTTGCATGACTATATAATTAACTGCGCTGCGCGGCTTGTGCACTTTGATGTGCTTGCGCGACTAAATTACTTGCTGCGCTTGCGCGTCAGCGTGATAACTACTTCTTACCATGGGGCCGCTGGTAGTGTTATTAAAGCCCATATTGTCGGCTTTTTGTTTCAAATCAGCAAAAATAGTAGGTTCCACATAACGCATCACAGACAAATGGTGGACACTTGGCTGCAGGTATTGGCCAAGCGTTAACATAGTAACGCCATGCGCACGCAAATCTTGCATGACTTGTACAATTTCTTCATCGGTTTCGCCTAAGCCTAGCATTAAGCCTGATTTGGTGGGAATATGCGGATACATCTCGCTGAACATTTTAAGCAGGTTTAGCGAGTTTTGATAGTCAGACCCAGGGCGCGCTTGTTTGTATAAACGCGGCACCGTTTCTAAATTGTGATTCATAACATCGGGCGGGGCTTTGCGTAAGACTTCTAACGCAACATCTAAGCGACCACGAAAATCGGGCACTAAAAT
>JANMBK010000026.1:0-17625 GCA_031360365.1 Methylophilaceae bacterium | reverse complement strand
TTGCGGCAATCAGGCTACTTTGAGATTAAGGATGTTAAGTTAGCCATACTGGAAAATAATGGTAGCGTGACTGTGCAAGGCTACGACAAAAAATAACGGCAATAAAAAAGACCTTAAATAAGGCCTTTTTATTGCTACTAATTTATTACCTACAGCGCCAGTAACTCAAGCGCTTAATTCAGGGCTTTTTCAATTCTATCTAGCGCGTTACGCAAATTATCCATACTAGTTGCAAATGAAATGCGGAAATAGCCCTCTGCGCCAAACGCACTACCAGGCACCACAGCTACATCAAAACTTTCTAATAAATACTCAGCAAATGCCATATCCGTTCCAGCACTTATTTTGCCAGATTTGTACAGGTTAGCAATCGCCACACGCGCATCGGGGAAAGCGTAAAATGCTCCGCCTGCCATTAGGCAGCTTAAGCCTTGCATGCTATTGAATCTATCCACCACATATTGATGCCGCGCTTTAAATGCAGTCACCATCGGCTTAATGCAATCCTGTGAGCCTGTTAATGCAGCCACTGCCGCGTATTGCGAGATAGAAGTCGGGTTGCTTGTCGATTGGCTTTGTAAAATTTCCATGGCTTTAATAATATATGCCGGCCCTGCGGCATAGCCAATGCGCCAACCTGTCATAGAATAGGCTTTAGAAACGCCATTAAGCACGATGCAGCGGTCTTTTAAGGCGGGTGCAGCGTTTAGTATGTTGTAAAATTGTTCACCCGTTAAATTGACATGCTCGTACATATCATCGGTGGCCACTAAAATATGCGGATGTTTAAGCAGTACTTCGCCCAAGGCTTTAAGTTCCTGTAGGTTGTATACCGCACCAGTGGGGTTAGATGGCGAGTTAAACATCACCAATTTGGTTTTGGGCGTAATGGCAGCTTCTAATTGGGCTGGCAGCAGCTTAAAACCTTGCTCAATGCCACAATCAATAATCACAGGTGTGGCTTCAGCAACTAGTGCGATATCAGCATATGAAACCCAATACGGCGCGGGCACAATCATTTCATCGCCCTTGTTTAACACTGCTAAGCACAAGTTAAAAATGGTTTGCTTGCCGCCCACACCCACAATGACTTCATTGACTGTGTAATCAAAACTATTTTCAGTTTTAAATTTGTTCACAATGGCTTGTTTAAGCGCGGGTATGCCGCTAACAGGTGTGTATTTGGTATAACCTGCATTTATCGCAGCAATGGCCGCATCTTTAATGTGTTGCGGCGTGTCAAAATCTGGCTCACCTGCCGCTAAACCAATAATAGGGCGGCCTTCTACCTTATATTTGCCGGCTTTTGCGGTAATGGCGAGGGTAGGGGATTCTTTAATGGCTTGAACGCGTTGCGATAATACTTGGCTAGGTAACATTGAGCTGTTTGACAAAATACACTTTCCTAACATTCGCCTTAAATTGGCATTAATGAATACTAAAACAAAGAATAGCCGACATTTTACGCATAAATATGGTGCTTAGGAATACACGACATTGTAATAAGTGACGCGTAGCGAATCGGGACAAAAAAAGGCCTCAAATTGAGGCCTTTTAACGTAAGACTTAAGTTCTAGCAGGTTTTATCGCAGCTTAGTAAATCGCTATAGTCCAACGCTGCTTGTGCGTTAATATTAGCAATCGCCAGCTGAATGCGATGCATTTCAGCCTTGTCGCCACGCTCTTTGGCAATGGCGCCCAGTCGCATCATGGCTTCAAAATTTTCAGCATCTACATTAACAGCTTGCTTGTAAGCATTTTCTGCCGCTTCATTTTTGCCTGAATTTTCTAGGCCCAAGCCCATCGCATACCAAGCTTCTGTACTTTTAGGTTCTGCAGCAGTCCATCTTTCGGCTACTTGTGTTAATTTTGGCCAATCGTAGCGCGATTCTGGCACGGCAGCTTGCATGTAAAAAGGTTTTTTATCTTCGTCTTCTTCCCATAGCGCTTTTCCTGAGATGGGAAATATGCTAGTTTCTGGCTGCTTGTCGAGCGTTTCTAGCCATTCCACTGGCAAAGCAAAGTGTATGCTGCCGCCGCGACCTGTAGTTTTAAAAGTGTTAATACCGACCAAATTACCATCTAAATCGAACAAACCGCTGCCGCTGGCCCCTAGTAAAAATTTTGCATTGGTGCGAATGACATTGGCACCATTATCATTGTATAAACCTTTTACGTTGCCAGTAGAGGTGAGCGGGGCAGGCACGCCATTAGAGTGACCAATACCAGCCACTTCTTGACCGCGTTTAAGGGTGGTGCTTTTGCCAAATTTAACCGGTTTTATCGGCAAGTTGTCGGTGGAAACAATACATAAATCGTGCCATGCATCTACTTTTACTGTGGTAATTGCGAAAGACTCCTCCCCGCGCGATACCCATGGCTGCTTGGTGCTGCGTAGCACGTGGCAGTTGGTGATGACTTTATCTTTGCCAATGACCACGCCACTGCCATAAGCCAAGCCGCCTTTTTCATTGTAACCACGTATCATTACCACGCTAAAATATGATTGTATTAATGCTTCTTTGTCGTAGGCAAATATAGGGGTTACGGAAGAAAACAAAGTGGCGCCTGCAACGGCAATGGCGAGAGTTTGAGCACGCATGAGAAACCTTATTAATTATTGATATCGTTTAAACACTAAAACCTTAACTAAAGACTGTAGCTTAACCGCAAAAGTTCGCAAGGTGCTATCTGCATTAAATGATTGGCCAAAATAATGTAAAAATTTTGTCAGCAAAGCCTGTTAAAATCATGCGTATATCAATTTTCTAAAGTTTATGTTCGTTACCTTTCCAAACAGTAAATATCAGCTATTTCAGCCGTTTCCGCCAGCGGGCGATCAACCTGCTGCCATCGAAAAGCTGACGGCGGGTATCGACGCTGGCATGCAGTTTCAAACCTTGCTAGGCGTCACTGGCAGTGGCAAAACTTTTACTATGGCCAACGTGATTGCGCGCACTGGCAAGCCTGCGATAGTGATGGCGCCCAACAAAACACTTGCGGCGCAGTTGTATAGCGAGTTTCGCGAGTTTTTCCCTAATAATTCTGTGGAATACTTCGTCAGTTATTACGATTATTACCAGCCTGAAGCGTATGTGCCCAGCCGCGATTTGTTTATCGAAAAAGATTCCAGCATTAACGAGCACATTGAGCAGATGCGCCTTTCAGCGACCAAAGCCTTATTAGAGCGCGAAGACAGCATTATCGTCGCTTCGGTGTCTGCCATTTACGGCATTGGCGACCCGACCGACTACCACGGCATGGTCTTGCACTTGAAGCAGGGCGACAAAATGAGCCAAAAAGAGGCCATTTTACGCCTCATCGGCATGCAATATGACCGCAATGATTTTGACTTTAGCCGCGGCTGTTTTAGGGTGCGCGGCGATGTGATTGATGTGTTTCCGGCTGAAAATAACGAGACTGCCGTTAGATTAAGTTTGTTTGATGATGAGGTAGAAAGCATCACTTTATTTGACCCATTAACTGGACAAATATTTAATAAAATTCAACGATTTACAATATATCCTTCAAGTCATTACGTAACATCGCGTGAAACAACAATTAAAGCTATTGAGAAGATTAAAAAAGAACTAGTTGAACGTGTTGCGCAATATATTAAAGAAGGCAAATTGGTCGAAGCGCAACGCATTGAACAGCGCACACGATTCGATTTAGAAATGCTCAATGAAATTGGATTTTGTAAAGGCATCGAGAACTACAGCCGCCATTTATCTGGTCGCAATCCAGGTGATCCGCCGCCGACCTTGATTGATTATTTGCCCGCCAGCGCACTCATGATTATTGATGAAAGTCACGTCACGGTGCCGCAAATTGGCGCCATGTATAAAGGTGATTGGTCGCGCAAGACCAATTTGGTCGATTACGGTTGGCGGCTGCCTTCTGCTCTAGATAACAGGCCGTTAAAGTTTGAGGAGTTCGAGCGCATTATGCGCCAAACCGTGTTTATAAGCGCCACGCCGGCTGATTACGAAAAAAATCATCAGCAACAAGTGGTGGAGATGATTGCACGGCCGACCGGTTTGATAGACCCAGAAATTACCGTTAAGCCTGCCGACACGCAAGTGGACGATTTACTTGGAGAAATTAAAAAACGTGTAGCGGTAGGTGAGCGCGTGTTGGCGACCACGTTAACCAAGCGCATGGCAGAAGATTTGACCGATTATTTGGCTGAACATGGCGTAAAAGTGCGTTATTTGCACTCGGATATTGATACAGTGGAGCGTGTTGAGATTATTCGTGACCTAAGATTAGGTGAATTTGACGTGCTAGTCGGCATCAACTTGCTACGCGAAGGTTTGGATATTCCTGAAGTATCATTAGTAGCAGTGTTAGATGCCGATAAAGATGGCTTTTTACGTAGTGAGCGCAGTTTGATTCAAACGGCAGGCCGCGCTGCGCGTAACTTAAATGGCGCTGTTATTTTTTATGGCAACCGCATCACGCGCAGCATGGGCTTGGCCATAGACGAAACCAACAGACGTAGAAAAGTGCAAATTGCCTTTAACGAAGCCAACGGTATTACGCCAAAAGGCATTGTAAAAGGCGTCAAAGACATGATAGACGGCGTTTACGACGTGGAAGAAGGCAAGCGCGAGCGCAAAGCGGCACAAGAGCAAGCCAATTACGAGAGCTTGAGCGAAAAACAAATCGCCAAAGAAATGAAGCGCTTAGAAAAAGCCATGCACGATGCGGCTAAAAATTTAGAGTTTGAAAAAGCCGCTGATTTTAGAGACCAGCTTAAAAAGCTAAAGACGAAATTTTATGGTGCTGATATTCCAGACCTAAATGCCTAATTTGATTGAATAAAGTTTAATTGAATAAGCTGATAATGAGCATCGAGAAAAATAGATGCCCTGCAGGCCGCATAGATACTGCCTCGTAGAGCATGCAATTTAATATTACAATCTAATGTTTGAAGTTAATGTTTAATTAAGAAAGTAATAATATGCAAACCATCATTCATAGCGTTACCACCGCATCTGAGGTAATCCAGTTGGCGATTGCGCCAGTATTTTTATTGATGGGCGTCAGCGCGCTTTTGGGTGTGCTCACTGGCAGGCTCGGGCGCGTGGTAGACCGCTTTCGAGCGCTAAACGAAAAGTGCGAATCGCCTCAAGCGCAAGCCGAAAATCCTAGCTGTGCCAACTATAGTCACGAGCTCTTTCTGCTCTCGTGCCGCGCCAATTGGGTACAAGGGGCGATTACGCTGTGCACCTTGTCGCTATTATTGGTTGCGCTGGTCATTGGCACTCTATTTTTAGGCTCGGCCATCAGTTGGGATTCATCTTGGCTAGTGTCGCTACTATTTATTTTGGCGATGCTTAGCTTAATTGTTGGCTTGGGCTGCTTTTTGCGTGAAATTTATCTTTCTAAACATACCTTCACATTGATTATTAGAGATAAAAAATAATGATACCCATGTTTTATCAGTCTTGTTATGCAAGCCTGCACTAAATTACAAGAGGCTGAAAGCAATTAATTGATACAAATATAGATTGAATATTAAAAAAGCCTGAAATAATCAGGCTTTTTTAATTGCATTTAAAGCAACCAAATCAGTCTTGTGACTAACTTAGACTTACTTTTG
Source organism: Methylophilaceae bacterium (assembly GCA_031360365.1). Classification (GTDB taxonomy): domain Bacteria; phylum Pseudomonadota; class Gammaproteobacteria; order Burkholderiales; family Methylophilaceae; genus Methylotenera_A. Next base: position 12,017 of record JANMBK010000026.1, on the reverse strand, counting down.
CGTTTCTACCATCACTAGCTGCGCTTCATCTTTGTTTGCGCTAGCATCTTTTTTCCAGCTGGGCGCTTTGCGTGGCGCTTTTACTTTAGCTGGTTCTGCTGCTGTGGCTGGTTTTGCAGCAGACTTATTTTCTACCATCTTGGTTTCCACCATTTGCATTTCGTCAGCTGGTGCGGCTACTTTTGCAGATTTCGCTTTAGCAGGTGGTTTTGCTGTTGCATTTTTAGTTGCTTTTGCTTTAGGTGGTTTTTCTGCTTTTGGCCCGGCTTCAGTTTTTGCAATCGGCTTGGTCGGTACGATTTCGATATTTGAATCAATCGTTATTGGTTTAGCTGGTTTTGCTTTAGCCGTAGCAGTTTTTTGTGCTTTATTGGCTGCTTTTGGCTTTTCTGCAGATACTTCAGAAGCCAATACTGGTGCGGCCTCTGGCGCAGGTGTTTTAGCTATGGCATCAACTTGAGTAGCCTCATTTGGCACAAATGCTGGTGCTGCTGCATTTGGGTCACGCGACACATCTTTATTTTGGTCGCGGTCACGATTTCTATTACGATTGCGACCACCACGACGGCTACGACCCGTGCGCTCTGGGCGAGCGCCTGCGTCAGTGGCTACGCCATCGACTGGCGAGGTAATCGCAGCAGCGTCCAATTTATCAGTGCTTACTTGCTCTGGTCTTGGTGTGCGCTCTGGGCGTGGCGTACGTTCTGGCCTTGCCTGCTGTGTTGCCTGAGCTGGGCGTGGAGCTTGTTGCGGTTTTTCTGCCACATTATTGCGCTCTGTATTATTCCTATCGCGACTATTGGCATTGCGGTCGCGGTTTCTATTGCGATCGCGGTCGCGATTGTTATTACGGTTACGGTCACCAGTATTATTGTTGCGCGCAGTTTCACGTGCTTCACGTGCTGTTTTATCTTCAACTTTTTCTATTACTTGCACTTCGCCAGAACCACCCAACCATTTTTTGATGCGGCCTAAAAATGAGGTTTTCGCTGCTGGAATTGGCACTGCAACACGCTCTTCCACAATGGGCGCAGACGTAGCAGGCGTAATACCTTTTACCAACGCTTCTGGTGCTTTTGCTGCTGCTTCCTCATTCAAGCTACGCACGTAAGCGGTTTCTGCTGGCAGCTCCACCATTTTATAGCTGGCTTGTGAGGTTTCTTCGTTCACATCATCCGATTTAATACGCGTAATGCTGTAGTTAGGCGTTTCCATGTGTACGTTGGGAATCAAAATCACTTCAACACCCATGCGCTGTTCAATTTTGTGTATATCGGCACGTTTTTCATTTAGCAAGAATGTCGCGGCTTCTACAGGTAATTGCACTTGAATAATTGCGCTATTGTCTTTCATCGCCTCTTCTTGCGTAATACGCAAAATGTGCAATGCAGTAGATTCAATGCCGCGAATATGGCCGGTGCCGCTGCAACGTGGGCAAGCAGCGTGGTTAGTTTCACCTAAGCTAGGGCGTAAACGTTGGCGCGACAGTTCTAGCAAGCCAAAGCGTGAAATTTTGCCAGTTTGTACGCGCGCACGATCCGCATGCAAAGCGTCGCGTAGGGTGTTTTCTACTTCGCGTTGATTTTTTGGATTTTCCATGTCAATAAAGTCAATCACCACCAAACCACCTAAATCGCGCAAGCGCAGTTGCCGCGCCACTTCTTCAGCCGCTTCTATATTGGTGTTGTAAGCAGTTTGTTCAATGTCGCTGCCTTTAATGCTGCGGCCCGAGTTTACGTCTACTGAAACTAAAGCTTCGGTATGGTCAATCACAATGGCGCCGCCAGAAGGCAAGCGTACTTCGCGCGAGAAAGCAGATTCAATTTGATGCTCGATTTGAAAGCGCGAGAACAATGGGACTTCATCTTGATAAAGCTTCACGCGCGCCACATTGCCTGGCATGACGTGGTTCATAAATTGCACTGCTTGCTCATGCACGTCAGCGGTGTCTATTAAAATTTCGCCAATATCGGCGCTAAAGTAATCGCGGATGGCGCGAATGACCAAACTACCTTCTTGGTAGATGAGAAAAGCGCCAGTTTGAATGTGCGAGGCTTCTTCTACCGCTGTCCATAGTTGCGTGAGGTAGTTTAAATCCCACTGCAACTCTTCAGTGTTGCGGCCAATACCAGCGGTACGCGCAATTATGCTCATGCCTTTAGGAATCTCGAGCTCTGCCATTACATCGCGTAGTTCGTTGCGATCTTCACCTTCAATGCGGCGCGAAACGCCACCGCCACGTGGGTTGTTAGGCATCAGCACCAAATAACGTCCGGCTAATGAGATGTATGTTGTCAGCGCTGCGCCTTTATTGCCGCGCTCGTCTTTATCCACTTGTACAATCAGTTCTTGGCCTTCTTTAATCACGTCTTGAATACGTGCTTTGCTAGCATCAGTTTTGTCAGAGAAATAGCTACGCGAAATTTCTTTGAATGGTAAAAAGCCGTGGCGCTCTTGTCCGTAATCAACAAAAGCGGCTTCTAAAGAAGGTTCTACGCGGGTAATCACACCTTTGTAAATATTACTTTTGCGCTGTTCTTTGCCAGCGTGTTCTATATCTAAATCGACCAGTTTTTGGCCATCAACAATCGCAACGCGTAATTCTTCTGATTGCGTTGCATTAAATAACATGCGTTTCATTGTGTACTCCCACGCTTAGGCGGGCAGATGTGTTTGACTAAATAGCTGATTTAAATTGCGGACCAAAGGCCTGAAGAGTTAGCTGTTAAGTTGGCGTTTAAACGCACAAATTGCCAATACATTAAAACACGTGCTATATATCTATTATGTATATATTGGCGCGGAATTTGTAGCAGTAAAATCGACGCAAGGCGCGTGTTTAAAGGCCTGTATTGCATGACGCATGTTGTAAAGCGTGATGCAGCTTGATTATATTTGTTTGCTACAGCTATCAACTTATACCAACGCGTGGCATAAATCCGTTAAAATTCTGTCTTCAGTACTTTAGTCGCGCCTAATATTAAATTAGTTATGTTTTATTTTATCTGCGGCGACTACAGCGTAATTATCTTAAATATCGCTAATTAACTTGGCAAGCGACTTAGCCAAAATTATTGTGTTGAAATGGCTGAAAAGCCTTATATATTCAACACAATAATAGTATAGGCGTTATCGACACTTTAAGCAAAAGACTTTAATCAAATCAACATGCAAATAGAACAAAATAACCAAATAGAGCAGAACAACAAGGTGAGTGCATATGCGGCTGCCAATCTGACGGTGGATGAGGCGAGTGACGGCCAGCGCATAGATAATTTTCTCGCCAAAACCTTAAAAGGCGTGCCTAAAAGCCACATATATCGGATTTTGCGTAGTGGCGAAGTGCGCGTTAATAAAGGTCGAATTGATGCCTCATACAAATTAGTGTTGAATGATATTGTACGCGTGCCACCAATCCGCGTGGCAACAACAGAAAAAGAAGTGACTAATGCGCCATCAACTTGTATTTTAGAAAGTACCATTATTTTTGAAGATGAGGCGATGTTGGTGATTGATAAACCCGCAGGTTTTGCTGTGCATGGTGGGAGTGGCGTTAGCCGAGGTGTGATTGAGCAATTAAGGCTAGAGCGACCTAAAGCCAAATTTTTAGAGCTGGTGCATCGGCTCGATCGCGAAACTTCTGGTGTGTTGATGCTGGCTAAGAAACGCACAGCCTTAGTTGCTTTGCATGAAATGATTCGTAACAATCAGACCGATAAGCGTTATTTAATGCTGGTAGCAGGTGAGTGGACGGATAAGAAAAAGCGCGTGGTGTTAGATTTACAAAAGTACGTGCTACCTAATGGCGAACGTCGTGTGAACGTGGTGACGGATAAAAGCAAAGACAAATATGATGAAGCGCAAGTATCAGAAACCATTTTTTACTTAAAACAAAGTTTTGCTGGTTATTCACTATTAGAGGCGCAATTAGTGACGGGGCGCACGCATCAATTACGCGTGCAATTGGCGCATTTGGGTTTTCCTATTTTGGGCGACGATAAATATGGAGATTTTGCGCTAAATAAAAGCTTAGCCAAGCAGGGCTTAAAACGAATGTTTTTACATTCGGCTGAAACAAAACTCAAGCATCCTTTGTCTGTTGATAATAACAAACAGAAGTTGCATTTATTGGCGCCACTGCCAGCCGAACTAACAAAATTTATGAGTAAACTACAAGAGATAATTTAATAAAAAAATGGAACAAAAGTAATGCAGGAAAATTTTGAAAATACATTAAAACAAAGCACTATTAGTAGAAGATTCGATTTAATTGTGTGGGATTGGGATGGTACGCTGGCCAATTCTACTGGCATGATTACTGAAGCTTTTGTGAGCGCCGCAGCGCAAGTGGGCTTACCCAAAGTGCCTGCAGAGAATGTCACCAACATTATTGGCTTAGGCTTGAAAGAGTCTATTCATGCGGTATATGGCGATATTGCGCCCGATATTGCGCAAAAACTGGCGCAGCAATACAGCGCCAATTATTATGCAGGCGAACAAGCGATTCCGCTGTTTGATGGTGCAAAAGAAACGATTATCGAGCTACATCGACGCGGCTACAAAGTGACGGTGGCCACAGGCAAGGGTAGGCGGGGACTAAATTTGGCGCTACAACATTGTGGGCTAACCCAGTACTTCAATGCCACGCGTACAGTGGATGAATGTTTTTCTAAGCCACATCCACAAATGTTGGATGAGCTGATGGAGGAATTTGTGGCAACGCCAGAACGTACCTTAATGATAGGTGACACGGGTTACGACATGCAAATGGCAGCCAATGCTGGCGTGCCTGCGGTGGCGGTGACGTTTGGTGCGCATTCGCGCGAAAAATTATTAAGCTATAATTGTATTCAAATGTTTAACAGATTTGATGATTTAAGTGCTTGGTTGCTCACAAATGCATAGGAATGTAAATGCACCGCGATAAAGTTGTTTTAGATAGCCATGAGTTGCTAGAAAAATCGCGTGGCTTGCGTTTTGCCTTGCCGCAATTAGGGCAATTTGCGACGGGGTTTGTGGTGCGCTTTCACGGCAAGGCACACGCTTATGTCAACCAGTGCGCGCATGTGCCTGTGGAACTAGATTGGGAGCAGGGCAATTTTTTTACCGTGGCCAAAGATTATTTAATTTGCGCCACTCACGGTGCACATTATCAGCCTGATACTGGCCATTGTGTGATGGGTCCATGCAAAGGAAAAAGCTTGCAAAGTCTGTCAGTAACAGAGCAGAATCAACAAATTACCATACATCTCGACAAACTTCACAAATAACTAATACTTAGGAATATTCATGGCAGAGCAAGATAACCTACAAAACAATCATCAGCAAAACAATAACCATTGGCAACAGAAAACCATAGAAAAGCTAGCGCTTTCTGGCTTAAAAGAGCAGCAAACGGCACGCCGTTGGAGTACGTTTTTTAAATTTCTCACTTTTGCTTATTTGTTTTTAATTTTAATCATGGCCTTAGGCTGGCTAGGTGGCAAAGGTGCGACTGGCCCGCACACTGCTTTAATTGAAATTGCTGGCGTGATTGAGCCGGGTGGCGAAGTGAATGCTGATGCTGTCATTAGCAGCCTTGCTGAAGCCTATGAAAGCACAGGCACCAAAGGCATTATTTTACGTTTTAACACCCCAGGCGGCAGCCCCGTGCAATCGGGCATTATTAATGACGAAATTATGCGTCAAAAGAAACTGCACCCAAAAATTCCCGTTTATGGAGTGGTGGAAGATATTTGTGCCTCTGGCGGTTATTACATTGCAGCGGCTACTGACAAGATTTACGTGGATAAAGGCAGTATCATCGGATCAATTGGCGTGCTGATGGATGGCTACGGCTTTACCGAAGTGATGAAAAAAGTCGGCGTAGAGCGTCGTTTGCTTACTGCGGGAGAAAACAAAGCGATGCTTGATCCATTCTCACCAGTGAATGAAAAGCATCAAGCGCTTGCGCAAACTATGCTCAATGAAATCCACGAGCAATTTAAAACTGTAGTAAGAAATGGTAGAGGAAGTCGCCTCAAGGAAACACCAGAAACTTTTAGCGGCTTATTTTGGAGCGGCGAGCAAAGTATTAAGCTCGGTCTTGCCGATGCCTTGGGCAGTGCAGATTATGTAGCACGTGAAGTGATTAAACAGGAAGAAATTGTTGACTACACCTATCAAGATACCGTGCTTGACCGCTTTGCTAAACGCTTGGGCGCCAGCATGACCAAGGCGATTGGCATTGATGCCGCTATGAAAAATTTACAGTTGAGATAGTTAGAAATAATGAAATACTAATGCCCTGAAAGCCAATATCCATAAGGCCTTCAGGGCATGCTTTTAAATATTATTTCAGTATTTTGGTGTGATTTATCAAGCCATTGGTCGAGCTGTCATAATTACTCACCACTTCTTCGCTCGTCAGCTGCGGCAAGATTTGTTGCGCAATTTGTTTGCCGTATTCCACGCCCCATTGGTCGTAGCTATTAATGTCCCACATGATGCCTTGTACGAATATTTTGTGTTCGTATAGTGCAATCAATTTGCCCAAAGTGTTCGGCGTGAGCTTATCAAATACAATTGAGGTTGTTGGGCGATTACCTTCAAACACTTTATGCGGTAATAAATTCTCAAGCATATCGCCCTGCAAGCCTTGTTTTTCAAGCTCCTCGCGAGCCTCAGCTTTTGTTTTCCCTAACATTAAAGACTGAGTTTGCGCCAAGAAATTTGCCAACAAAATTTTATGGTGCGCATAACCGTGCTTGCCAATGGCGTAATGGCTGTGCACCGGCATTAAAAAATCGGCTGGCACAATTTGTGTGCCTTGATGGATTAACTGATAAAACGCATGTTGGCCATTGGTGCCAGCCTCGCCCCAAATCACAGGGCCAGTTTTATAATGCACGCGTGTGCCATCTCGGCAGATAAATTTGCCATTGCTCTCCATGTCTGCCTGTTGCATATATGCTGGAAAGCGCGCCATTCCTTGATCGTAAGGTAAAATTGCGTGCGTATCGACATGAAAAAAGTTGTTATACCAGACGCCGATTAAAGCCAGAATCACCGGCATATTTTGCTCTAGCGGCGCAGTTTTAAAATGGTTGTCCATTTCGTGCGCGCCATCTAATAAGGCTTCAAAATTATCCATGCCCACATACAAGGCAATGCTTAATCCAATGGCTGACCACAGAGAATAGCGCCCACCCACCCAATCCCAAAATGCGAACATATTTCTAGTGTCAATACCGAAATCGGCCACCGCTTTAGCGTTGGTAGAAAGCGCGACAAAATGCTTGGCGACGTGCGCGCTATCTTTTGCGCTTTCTAAAAACCAAGTGCGTGCCGAGGTAGCGTTAGTCATGGTTTCTTGCGTGGTAAAGGTTTTAGAAGCCACAATAAACAAGGTGGTTTCAGGCTTGCATTTTTCTAGTGCGCGCATCAAATGCGCACCATCAATGTTCGATACAAAATGAATGTTTAAATCAGGACTAGCGTAAGGTTTTAGTGCGTCACACACCATCACTGGGCCTAGATCTGAGCCACCAATGCCAATATTCACTATATCGGCGATGCGTTTGCCAGTAAAACCTTTTAACTCACCGCTACGCACTTTTTCGGTAAAACTACGCATTTGTGCCAGCACAGCATTAACTTCTGGCATGACATCTTTGCCATCTACCAACACAGACGTGTTGCTGCGATTGCGTAGGGCTGTGTGCAACACGGCACGGTTTTCGGTGGTGTTGATCTTCTCACCCGTAAACATTTTATCGCGCCATTGTTCAATATTGGCTTCGCGTGCTAGTTGAAAGAGTAACGGCAGTGTTTCATCAGTAATGCGATGTTTGGAATAATCAAACAGAATATCGGCAAACTTGATGCTGTATTTGTCGAAGCGTTTTGGGTCAGCTTCAAATAAATCGCGCATATGTAGTGGCAGTACCATTTTTTGGTGCGCGCACAATTTTTGCCAAGATGGGAATTGGGTAAGTGTCGTCATTAATTAATTTGCTATTTATTATTTGATTATTTATTAGTTAAAACATTATCTTATTGTAACTATTTAAAGTAATTTATTATAATTTTATGATGATTCCCGCGAGTGGTGGCAGGGTCACCAGTAAGGATTGGTTAAAGTTCATCCAAGCAACATTCTCGGTTGGTAAGCCAGCACCGTTGCCCTGATTGCTACCCCCATAATAAGCAGAGTCGCTATTAAAAACTTCTACGTATTGCCCCGCCTCTGGCACACCTATACGGTAATCTAATCGCAACACAGGTGTAAAATTCAGCACTATTATAGCAAAAGAATCATCTAGCCCGCGTCTAATAAAGCTGACGATGGATTGATCTGAGTCATGGCAATCAATCCAGCTAAAGCCTTGCACATCAAAATCTAACTCATGCAAGCAATTTAGCTTGCTGTAAAGATGGTTTAAATCGCGCGTGGCACGCTGCACGCCAATGTGCGCTTCATGTTCTAGCAAATGCCAATCCAGGCTACGGTTAACATTCCACTCTAAGCCTTGAGCAATTTCGTTGCCCATAAAATTAAGTTTCTTACCTGGGCTAGTCATTTGTAGTGTCATGAGCAAGCGTAAATTGGCAAATTTTTGCCAGGCATCACCAGGCATTTTGCCTATCATCGAACCTTTGCCGTGTACTACCTCATCATGTGAAAACGGCAATACAAAGTTTTCACTGTAGGCATATAGTTGACCAAATGTGAGCTTGTCGTGATGATATTTTCGGTGCACTGGGTCTTGCTCAATGTAGGCTAAATTATCATTCATCCAGCCCATGTTCCATTTCATGCTAAAACCTAAGCCGCCTAGATACACAGGTCGTGACACGGCAGGCCATGCGGTAGATTCTTCAGCAATCGTGAGCGCACCAGGGAAATCTTGATGCACTACCATATTAAGCTGTTTTAAAAAGTCAATGGCTTCTAAGTTTTCGCGGCCGCCGTATTTGTTGGGAATCCACTGGTCAGCTTCGCGCGAATAATCTAAATATAGCATTGATGCCACCGCGTCTACGCGCAGGCCATCAATGTGAAATTCGCTTAACCAAAAATAGGCGCTAGAGATTAAAAAATTGCGTACCTCATTGCGGCCATAGTTGAAAATCAACGTACCCCAATCTTGGTGTTCGCCAATACGCGGGTCTTCATGCTCGTATAAAGCCGTACCATCAAAGCGTGCCAGCGCCCAATCGTCTTTAGGGAAATGACCTGGCACCCAATCTAGAATGACACCAATATTGGCCTGATGGCAAGTATCGATTAAGAATTTCAAATCATCTGGCGCACCAAACCTGTTAGTCACGCCAAAATAACCCGTAGTTTGATAGCCCCACGACTCATTCAGCGGATGCTCGGTAATGGGCAGCAATTCAATGTGTGTATAGCCCATATCCACCAAGTAAGGCACTAGCTGTTGCGCTAGTTCACGATAGCTCAGCAGTTGATTGCCATGTTTGCGCCGCCACGAGCCTACGTGCAGCTCATAGCAATTAAACGGCGCATGCAGCCAATCGTAATTGGCGCGCTTATTCAACCAAGTAGCATCTTGCCATTGGTAGTGGCTGGGCGCAGCAATTTTAGCTGCAGTGCCTGGGCGCAATTCAAACTCGCGTGCAAATGGGTCAGTTTTGGTGAGTATAGCGTGGCTGTGGCGATTGCGAATTTCAAACTTATATAAAGTAGCTGCGTCCAAATGTGGAATAAATAGCTCCCACACGCCTGTGCTGCCACGCACACGCATCGGGTTCACACGGCCATCCCATTGATTAAAGTCACCGACGACACTGACGCGCTCAGCATTGGGCGCCCACACAGCAAAGCGTGTGCCTGCCACGCCCTGATGCGTGACTAAGTGTGCGCCGAAGGTGTTATAAGCTTGATTTAAGTTGCCTTCACCGAATAGATGTAATTCATCGTTGCTTAAAATGGGCGTAAAACTATAGGTATCTGCCACCTCAAGCGTTTGTCCGTTGCTTTCAATTTTGAGCAATGCTGGCAATGTTGGTGCGGTTTTTGCAGTCAATTTACCTTGCCACTCAAATAAACCTGCGGCATCAATACGCGCACATTCGGCCCATTTTGCGCCAATTTTTAGGCTTACACTTTTGGCATAAGGCAAAAACGTGCGAAACACATGCTGGCCAGCATCTGGATGCCAACCCAAATAGGCAAATGCGTCATGATGTTTGGCTTCTAGGATTAAACGCAAATCATTTTGTGGAATTTTTTGCGCGGTTTTTTCTAGGACTTTTTTAGGTGCAGTGGCCACAAGTTAATTTCTATAAAATTTAATGTATAGCTTAGATTATAACGCGATAATCGGCATATAATAGTACCAATGTGAGCATTCGGTATTTTATTAATGGCTTACATCAGTCATTTTAAAGTCATATAAATGCTTAATAACAAAATTAAGGATAGCAATCTATGGCGCAAGATATAAGCTCAACACGCTTTATTAGCAATCTCACCAAAAATACGGTTGCTCTAATTTTGGCAGGCGGTCGTGGCAGTCGATTGAAAGATTTAACCAGCCATCGCGCCAAACCAGCCGTGCCATTTGGCGGAAAATTTCGCATTATCGATTTCCCACTTTCCAATTGCATTAACTCTGGCATACGCCGTGTTGGTGTGGTCACGCAATACAAATCGCACAGCCTCATGCGTCACATACAGCACGGTTGGGGCTTTTTACGGGGTGAATTTAACGAATACATAGATTTGTTGCCCGCCTCACAACAGCGTGATACTGAAGAATGGTACAAAGGCACGGCCGATGCAGTGTTCCAAAATTTAGATATATTGCGTAGCAGCCAAGCTGAATATGTGGTTATTTTGGCAGGCGATCATATTTATAAAATGGATTATGGCCAAATGTTAGCGTGTCATGTGCGCAATAACGCCGATATGACGGTGGCATGCATTAATGTACCGTTAGAAGAAGCCAAAGGTTTTGGCGTGATGGCGGTAGATGCTGAAGATAGAATCATAGAATTTGCCGAAAAACCTAATAATCCAAAACACATGCCTGGCGACCCTAAACAAGCTTTAGCCAGCATGGGCATTTACGTCTTTAATGCAGGTTTTTTGTATGAGCAGTTGATGCGTGATGCTGAAGTTAGCAACTCTACCCATGACTTTGGCGGAGATATCATCCCATACCTTATTTCGCAGGCGCGGGTATATGCGCACCGCTTTGCTGATAGCTGTGTAGGCGCTAGAAATGATTTGCATTACTGGCGTGACGTGGGAACGGTAGATGCCTACTGGGCGGCCAATATGGAACTCACGCGAGTGATCCCAGAACTGAATATGTACGATAACTTATGGCCAATTTGGACTTACCAAGAGCAATTGCCGCCCGCCAAATTTGTGTTTAACGACAAAGATAGAATGGGTAAAGCGACTGATTCATTAGTGTCTGGCGGCTGCTTAATTAGTGGCTCATGTGTTACCAGCTCGGTATTATTTTCTAACGTGCGCGTGCATAGTTATTGTGATATTGAAGGAGCAGTCATTCTGCCAAATGTTGTTGTAAACCGTCACGCCAAGCTTAAAAATGTGGTGATAGATAAAGACGTACATGTACCTGAAGGCATTGAAATTGGCTTTGACCCAGTGGCGGATAAAAAACGTTTTTATGTATCAGAAAAAGGCACTGTATTAGTCACACGCGAGATGCTAGGTCAATTTCGACCAGTTACTTATGGCAATAAGGTTTAGTCAGACTTACTTTAATCCGAGTATTTTAACCATTACTTTAACCAAGTAAACTCCCAGAACACTAAATAACGAAAACGGCTTAAATGGCACCAGCAAAACTTTTAATTGATATCTATTGGCATATGCACCAGCCCGATTATCGCGATTTGATTACGGGTGAGTACATTTTGCCATGGACGTACTTGCACACTATTAAAGATTATTCTGACATGGCTTATCACTTAGAAGCCAATGTAAAAGCGCGCGTGACCTTTAATTTTGTGCCGATATTACTTGATCAGATCGA
>JANMBK010000023.1:0-2328 GCA_031360365.1 Methylophilaceae bacterium | reverse complement strand
TAACCTTCAATTTTGGCGATAATTTCTTTGTAGCCGCCCACTTCACTTTCGTTGGCGGACATCACTTCCACTTTCCATTTTTGGCGCTCGGCATAGCGGCTGTACATTCTAAATAAATCGCCACAAAACAAGCCAGATTCATCGCCGCCGGTGCCTGCGCGAATTTCTAAGAAGATATTTTTGTCGTCGTTAGGGTCTTTTGGCAGCAGTAGCACTTGCAACGCAGCTTCTACCGCTTCCAATTTGGCTTTGCCACTTTCGATTTCTTCCTGTGCAAATTCTTTCATTTTAGGATCGCTCAACATCTTTAGCGCCTCTGTAATATCTTTTTCGGCCTGCTCAAACACATGATATTGCTCGACTATGGGCGTAATTTCGGCGTGTTCTTGGGTAATTTTTCTGTAATTATCCATGTTATTGGTGATGCCCTCGCTACTCATCAGGCGGTTTAATTCTTCTAGGCGCTCGCTTAAAGTGGCGAGCTTTTTTAACATGCTGGGTTTCATATGGGTCTTTTGTGAAAACTAATTTTTGATTTGGTAAAGCTGTTTTAGGGTGTTTTCTAATTTTGCGTGTTCATCGCCGTGGGCAAGGTTTAAGGCATGGCTGGGCGCATGTAAAAACTTGTTGGTGAGGGCGTTACTTAAGGCTTCCAGTGCGCGTTCGGGCGATTCGCCTTTTTGAATCAGCTTAATGGCTTTTTCTAACTCAGTTTGGCGCATGGCCTCTGCTTGGTCGCGCAGCGCCTTAATCGTCGGCACCGCATCGCGCTTGGCTAGCCATTGCATAAAGGTTTCTACACGCGCTTGTACAATCACCTCGGCGCTAATGGCGGCTTCTTGGCGGTTTTCCATGCCATCGCTGACTACCTGCGCTAGGTCATCCACTGTGTATAAAAACACGTCGTCTAGCTGCGCGACTTCTGGTTCTATATCTCGTGGTACCGCTAAATCGACCATAAAAATGGGGCGATGTTTACGCGCTTTTACCGCGCGCTCCACCATGCCCAAGCCGACAATTGGCAGTTGGCTAGCGGTGCTGGTGATGACAATATCAAAATCGGCAAAGCGCTCTGGCAAGTCGTTTAACAAAATTGCGTTGCCACCAATCTTTTCTGCTAAATTTTCGCCGCGCTCTAAGGTACGGTTAGCCACTGTCATGGATTTTGGTTTTTGTGCGGCAAAATGGTCAGCACACAGCTCTATCATCTCACCTGCGCCAATAAACAATACATGCTGGTTTTTAATGTCGCCAAAAATGCGTTGTGCTAATTTAACTGCTGCAGCGGCCATGCTGATGCTGCTGCTGCCAATATCGGTATTGGTGCGTACCTCTTTGGCCACTTCAAATGTGCGCTGAAAAAGCTTGTGTAATAAAGTGCCCAGCGTGCCAGCATCTTGCGCAATTTTGACCGATTGCTTAAATTGCCCCAAAATTTGTGGCTCGCCCAGCACCATGCTATCTAGCCCACTGGCTACGCGAAACGCATGCTTGACGGCATCTTGATTCGTCAGCGTGTATGTGTAAGGCCGTATCTTATTGATTTCTAATTTATGATAGCTGGCCAGCCAGCCAACAATGGGTTCGGCTTGTTGCGATTGCACATAAATTTCGGTGCGATTACAAGTCGATAAAATAGCCGCTTCCAACGCATTGTTGGCGGTTAAATCGTTCAGCGCGTGGTGCAAATTGGCGTCGGAAAACGCCACATTCTCGCGAATGGCAATGGGTGCGGTGGTGTGATTCACGCCAATGGTATAAAGCTGCATAATGCTATTTTACCAACTCTTTGATGTTGTTGAGATAAAATTGCAGCTGCGACAGGTGAAAATCACAAAAAAGTACGCTAAAATAACGGTTTAGCAATTTATTTAGACGGATTAGGAATTTAACCATGAGCAAAACATATAGAATCGCCCCCAGTATTTTATCAGCCAACTTTGCCAAACTGGGCCAAGAGATTGATGATGTGATTTCATCGGGCACCGACCTTGTGCACTTTGATGTGATGGATAATCATTTTGTGCCGAACCTCACCATTGGGCCCTTGGTTTGCGAATCGATACGCGAAATCGCAGGCAAAGTAGGCGGTATTATTGATGTGCATTTGATGGTGGAGCCAGTGGATAGAATCATTCCTGACTTTGCCAAAGCGGGCGCCAACATTATTACTTTTCACCCAGAGGCTTCAAAACATATTGACCGCAGCTTAAGCATGGTGCGCGATTTTGGCTGTAAATCTGGCTTGGTGTTTAACCCAGCCACGCCCTTGCATTATCTTGATTTTGTGATGGATAAAGTGGATATGATTTTATTGATGTCAGTAAA
>JANMBK010000273.1:0-3786 GCA_031360365.1 Methylophilaceae bacterium | reverse complement strand
AGCGCGGCTACGTCTTTGTCTAGGGTGTGTTCGTTGAGCAAATTTAAGGTGAGCTCGCGCACAGGTTTGGCGGTTTTAATGGCGCTTAAAAATTGACGGGCGGGTTTTTCGCTTTCCACCACAAAATGCTCGAGGCTTTGGACGATTTTAATCACGTCTGGCGGCAAACTTGCAGGCAAAAGCGCGTTAATGTCGTCGCCTAGTGTGACAGGAATAAGGTAGAGTGTGCCGTATTTCATAATCACTATTGTACGCAACTTAAGAACCTACGTCATTCTGGCGTAGGCCAGAATGACAGCTGTGAATTGAAGTGTGCGTTAAAACAGATTCACGGCTAGAAGGAAATAACATTAAAAGGCATGCTCTGCAAGCCAATATCTATGCGGCTTGCAGAGCATCGAAAAACGCTCACATCAAACAGTTTAAGCAAACGAATACTTAACTATTTGATATTTTTACCGTTTAATACTTTACTACAGCTCTGTAAGTCAACGTAGTGCTGCTTTCTGCAGGGATATCAATTTTCCACACCGCTAAGTGACTATTGGCTTTGGTGTGAGGATGGCTTTCACTAATAATCTTCCAATCACCGCCGATTGGCTCTTGCACAGTAACCGTCACTTTTTGTTTTTTGGCATTTTTAAGCACCAACTCATAAGCGCTTTCATAAGCATTCATATTTTTGCTAGGGCGCGGCAACACTTTGAAATCGGTTTGTTTTTTGTCTGCAGTCACATCAAACGCTTCACCCAATTTTAAGCGCACGCTTTCGTTTTTTGGTGTGTGGTCAATGTTGTCTTCACCGACAAATTGTGCGTTACCTTGGCTATCTTTTTTATAAACACGTAGCACGCCTTTAGGTAACGGCATGCCCAGTTTGCTGGCTTCTTTATTATCAAACTCAATAAACACGCCCACTTTCATTTTGGTGCCTATCTCGCCATATTGACCTGAATAGTAGTAATCAGCGCCGCGCAAAACCAGCTCTTTACGCGCTGGCACTCCTGAGGCAGATAATAATGCCACTTGCTTGGTTTGCGCTTCCATAATGTTAGTAGGGCGGTCTAGCGTATATAAATGGTATTCCAACAAGCTTTCTTCCGCCATCGGCGCTGCAGCATCTGCCGCCATGCTTTCCATACGCATCGCTTTTACCATTGGGCGCATGTTTTGTTGTACGCGATTGACATCGCCTGCCACCAACTGCAACTTGGCATTTTTATAACTAGCACCGCTGGTGTTGGTAAGCGTGACCCAGCCCGATAAATCTAACTTATCTTCTTTGTCGTTCAGCTCAGCCACATAATCAGCTTTCCAGCCCAAACCGCCAGTTAAATAACTGAGTTCAACGGTTTGGTCGGTTGCGCCTTTGTTATTGATTTGCGTCACCAAAGTAGGCCTATCGCGCAAATTGGCTGGCACATCGTCATAGACAATTCTACCCGGTAGGCCTGTCTCAATGCGGTTGCCCACCTTAAGCACTACACCATTATTGGCCGCCAACACGGTGGCTTGCTCGGTGGTTTCTACGCCAGTGGTTGGGTTGGTTTTAACAATGCCGACGGTTTTACCCACGTATTTCTCTAACATTTTTTGTGGGGTGAGCAAATCAAAATCGAAGTTTTGTTCTAATAGCGTCAGGCTACCAGGCGCATTAATGCTGCGTAACAGCGCTGTTTCTGGGCGCATTTGTGCGCTCACATCGCGTAGTGCCAGCGCGTTTAAACCGGCTTTAATATTAACCTTGCGGGTATCTTTTACCAGCGCTAAATCTTGGTTGTAAATGGTTACTGCAACTGATTGCTGGTCCTCGAGCGTGCTGCGAGATTCAATGATATTGGCAGGGGTCACGGCAAAAGCTCCTAAAGAGAAAAGGGTGCTGACTGCTAAAACAAGCGCGCGAGGTTTGAACATGAAAATCTCCAGAAAGGTTGGTGACTTTAAAACGCTATTATGGTTTTTACGTTGACCACTTAAATGGCTTATATTAGGTTGAGGCGCTATTACTTTGCGCACCACTACTTTTACGTACAATGCGCTTATATGGCACTTAAATAACCTCAATTCCTTCATTCTGCAACATGGTAATTAGCTTAATTAGTGGTAAACCAATCAACGCGTTTGGGTCCTCACCCAGCATGCGTTCAATGAGTGCAATGCCCAAGCCTTCTGATTTGGCGCTGCCCGCACAGTGATAAGGCTGCTCTTTGGTGAGGTAGTTTTCAATCTGTGCATCGCTAAGCTTTCTAAAGCGCACCATGTATGGCACCACCAGCGCTTGCATATTGCCTGTGGCAGCGTTGTATAAACATAATGCACTGTGAAAAGTGACTTCGCGCCCGCGCATTTTTTGCAGTTGTTTGGTGGCGTTAGCATGGTTTCCAGGTTTGCCAAGCTGCTCGCCGTCAAGCGTGGCGACTTGATCGCAACCTATTACCAACGCATGTGGGTAATCGCTACCGACTTTTCTAGCTTTTACTTGGGCAAGTCGTAACGCGGTTTCATGTGGTTTTTCGCCATTTAGTGCTGTTTCATCCACGTGTGGAGAAACACCACTAAACGGAATTTGCAGCTTAAGCAGCAACTCGCGCCGATATTCAGATGAAGACGCTAAAATTAAGGTTTGTTTCATTGCTTTAATTATTTTGTATTTTAGTCATTAAAAAGCCGATAGCTAGATACTATCGGCTTATAGTCTAAATTGCTATTGGGAGAGGCTAAAAATCAAAGTTTATAAGCTAGGCAAGGCGCGAGTAAAGAATTATGTCGCTGCATATGGGTTTATATGTAAGGCATCATTTTTTATATGTAACACAGCATAGCAACTAAACTTTTATTTTGAGTGAGGCTCAACTATTCTGGTTGCACTTCAAGTAACGACTCATCTGGTGTCACATTATCACCTTTAGTCACATGCACGGCGACAACAGTGCCTGTAGTAGAGGCTTGAATCTCATTCTCCATTTTCATCGCCTCAATCACCAGCACGCCATCGCCAGCTTTTACCTTATCGCCCACTTTTACTTTTACAGCCACAATGGTGCCAGGCATGGCAGTGGTTACACAACCTGCATGATGTGGGCGAGGGCGGCCGCTAGATGTGGTAGAAACCTTTTTCTTGCTACTGCTTTTATTGCCAGTGCTAGCGCCATTGGCCGTAACTTCAATTTCGTCTAGTGTTTCTACAATTACTTCCTCAGCAACGCCATCGACAGAAACATAGAAGGGGCGTTGATCTTCACCTGCATGGCCGCTACCAGTCAGTTTAATATGAAAGGTTTCGCCATGTAATGTCACGTTAAATTCATTCGGCGCAAAGCGTGCTGCGCTGGTATTTGCTGTTTCTTTGGTAAGTAGCGGCTCCACTTTTAAGCTACCTGCATTGCGTTCTTGCAAGAAAGTTTGGCCGATATCGGGGAACATGGCGTAAGTTAAAACATCTTCATCTGATTTTGCAATTCGCTCAGATTCGGCTTGTAATCGAGCCATCTCTGGCGCTAATAAATCGGCAGGGCGGCAAGTAATCACCTCAGCATCGCCCACGGCCTTATTTTTAACGCTGGCGTTGACTGGCGCTGGTGATTGACCATATTGGCCGAGCAGATAATTTTTAACCTCATTAGTCACCGATTTATAACGCGATCCTGTCATCACGTTTAACACGGCTTGCGAGCCCACAATTTGTGATGTGGGCGTTACCAATGGCGGGTAGCCTAAATCTTCGCGTACGCGCGGAATCTCCAGCAGCACTTCATCCATGCGGTGCAATGCGCCTTGTTCTTTCAA
>JANMBK010000256.1:0-7710 GCA_031360365.1 Methylophilaceae bacterium | reverse complement strand
TGCGCCAAAACCTTCAAAAAGTGTTTTAAAAGCAGGAATCACGAAAATCATGATAATGACCACAATCACAAAAGCTACCACGAGAATAGAAATTGGGTAAGTCAGCGCTGATTTAATTTTACCTTTAATGGCTTGAATTTTTTCTTTGTAAGTCGCTAAGCGATCAAGTAGTGTGTCTAAAATACCAGCTTGCTCACCAGCGCCAACCAAGTTGCAGAATAAGTTATCGAAATAGAGTGGGTATTTACGAAATGAAGTGCTAAGGCTGCTACCTGTTTCTACATCGGCCTTAATGTCACCGAGTAGTTTAGCCACGGCTGGGTTGCTGTGGCCTTTGCCAACAATATCAAACGCTTGTAATAATGGAACACCTGCTTTCATCATGGTGGCGAGTTGGCGTGTAAATAAGGTAATGTCTTTATCGGTAATTTTGCCTTTGCTGGCAAATGCACTTTGTTTTTTTACCTTGGTAACGCTAATGCCTTGGCGGCGCAACGTTGCGTTTACAAATGATTCGCCTGCGGCACGCATTTCACCTTTAATGACTTTGCCTTTTTTATCTTTACCTTCCCACAAGTAGGTAATTTGTTTATTCGCGCTTGCTGCCATATTGCGTCCTTAATTTAAACTTACGCACTCATTTTGCAAAAAATTGCATATTTTATAGCCAGTTTTATCTTTGCATTATTCATTAGTACAGGATTCAACTTCGGCCACAGAAGTTAAGCCTTGTATGACTTTAAGAATACCAGAACGGCGTAAATCATTCACGCCTTCTGCCTTGGCTTGATCTGCGATATCAATGGCATTGCCTTGCGACATAATAATGCGCGAAATTGCATCCGTCACAGGCATCACCTGATAGATGCCGACTCGACCTTTATAGCCGTTATTGCACATTTCACAGCCACCTTCTTTTGGGCCATATAACTGCCATTTTTCTTTAAAGTCTTCTTCTAAAAAGCCTATCGCCAGTAATGCTGCTTTTGGTGCATCAATTGGCACTTTGCAGCTTTTACATAAACGCCTAGCCAAACGCTGTGCGGTAATCAATGACACCGCCGAAGCAATATTAAATGGCGCAACACCCATGTTAAGTAGGCGCGTTAAGGTTGATGGCGCATCGTTGGTGTGTAAAGTTGACAGTACCATGTGGCCAGTTGAGGCGGCTTTAATCGCCATATCGGCAGTTTCAAGGTCGCGTATCTCACCAATCATAATAATGTCAGGGTCTTGTCGCAAGAATGATTTCAGCGCCACTGCAAACGTCAGGCCTTGCTTATCATTCACGTTGACTTGGTTAATACCAGCCAACGGGATCTCGCAGGGGTCTTCAGCGGTGGCAATATTCACCCCTGGATTGTTTAGAATATTTAAACAAGTGTATAGCGAAACCGTTTTGCCTGAGCCCGTCGGCCCAGTGACCAACACTAAGCCATATGGACGGCTGACTGCGCTGAGTAAACGTTCTTTTTGAATCGGTTCGTATCCAAGCGCCTCAATGCCTAAAGTGGCACTGGTTGGATCTAAAATACGCATCACAATTTTTTCGCCATGAATCAATGGCAAAGTGCTGACGCGGAAATCAATGGTGCGCGATTTAGATAGTACCAACTTCATACGACCATCTTGCGGGATACGTTTTTCAGAAATGTCTAAGCTTGAAATGACTTTAATACGCGAAGCCAGTTTGTCTTTAATCGCCAGCGGTGGTTGTGCAATGTCGCGTAAAATACCGTCGACACGGTAACGAATGCGATAAAATTTTTCATACGGCTCAAAATGCAAGTCAGACGCGCCCATATTAATGGCATCTAATAGCATTTTGTTTAAGAATTTTACAACCGGCGCATCATCGACTTCTTGCGTGTTATCCGCTGCCGCTTCTTCCTCACCACTACCCATTTCGAGATCAAAATCACCATCCACATCTAGCGAAGTCATGACCGTGTCTTTAGATTCGACGATTTTATCTATCCATTTGCCCAGTTTGTCATCTTCTACCACCACAGGGGACAAGGTCATGCCCATTTGAAACTGCACGCTATCTAGCGCATGCAGATTGGTGGGGTCGGAGATGGCAACAAATAGCACATTATTCTGGCTTTTTAGTGCAACCACGCGGTTAGATTGCATTAGCTTTAAATCAATGGATTTGGCAGGCAAATAATCTGCATTAAAGGCATCTAAATTAAAATAAGGGAAGCCAAAAGACTTGGACGTCATTTCTGCAATTTTTTCTGCAGAAACTTTTCTACTGGCAATCACATTGGTAATAAAAGGCGTTTTCGCAATATTGGCTTGCGATTGTATGGTGTTTGCCTCTGTTTCAGATAGCAAACTCTCTTGCACCAACAATCGGGCAAGTCCACTTAGTTTAATGGTTGTTGAGGTTGCAGCCATGCGTCACTTTTCACTATAATTTTATTATTCATTTTATTGTTAACTTAATTTGCAGTAACTCCTAATCTAGTTATTTATCTATTCTATCTAAACTATTGTAGTTAAACAATATTTTAAAACGCTAAACAATGCCATAGTTTGCTGTAATAATGCACTTTAACTTTTTTTTTGTAAAGCTAATGCTTTGCTTTTAAGTAAATTTTACGTTTGATAACATAGCAAAATATGCTAAATAAACAACACATTAAGTTCAAACAAGCGACATGTAAAAAGCGCACATTGAGTGCGCTTTTTTATTGGCCATTAAAACGCTGCCCTGCAAGCCAATATCTATGCGGCTTCCAGAGCATCATTTTCATCCCGTACTACTTCTATAAGCACTAATTACATGTGTTTAATAATCTCATCAGCAAACTCAGCCGTACCTACTTGTGTCGCACCTTCCATTTGGCTGGCAAAATCACCAGTGACGCGTTTAGATAAGATGGCTTTGCTCACACCCGCCAGCACTAAATCCGCGGCTTCCAGCCAGCCCATGTGGCGCAACATCATTTCTGCTGACAGAATAATCGAGCTGGGATTGGCTAGATTTTTACCCGCAATTTTTGGCGCAGTGCCATGCGTGGCCTCAAACATGGCGACTGTATCTGATAAATTGGCGCCAGGCGCAATGCCTATGCCGCCCACTTGCGCAGCCAGCGCGTCACTCATGTAATCGCCATTTAAGTTGGTGGCGCACACCACGTCGTAATCGGCTGGATGCAGCAAAATTTCTTGTAAAAATGCGTCAGCAATACAGTCTTTGATGATAATGCCATTCGGAAGTTTTAACCACGGACCACCATCAATTTCTACCGCGCCAAACTCTTCTTTAGCCAGTTGGTAGCCCCAATCTCTAAAACCACCTTCGGTGAACTTCATTATGTTGCCCTTATGCGTAATCGTCACACTTTTGCGATTATTATCAATGGCATATTGAATGGCTTTGCGAATGAGGCGGGTAGTACCTTCTGGCGATACGGGTTTAATGCCAATGGCGCAATTTTCGGGGAAGCGAATTTTTTTACGCATGCCCATGTCACTTAAAAATTGGATGACTTTATCCGCTTCATCAGTGCCAGCCGCCCATTCAATACCGGCATAAATATCCTCCGTATTTTCGCGGAATATCACCATATCGGTTTTTTCAGGGTGTTTGACTGGGCTAGGCACGCCCGTAAAATATTGCACAGGACGCAAACAGACATATAAATCAAGCTCTTGGCGCAGTGAAACGTTAAGAGAGCGAATGCCACCGCCCACTGGTGTGGTGAGTGGACCTTTAATCGAAACGACATATTCGCGCACCGCTTGCATGGTTTCTGCAGGCAACCAAGTGTCTTTGCCATCTTTATCTTTACCGTAAGTATTTACCGCTTTTTCACCAGCAAAAACTTCCATCCAAGCAATTTTGCGCTTGCCGTTATATGCTTTAGTAACTGCCGCAGCCACTACTTTTTGCATTGGCGCAGTAATATCTACCCCTATGCCATCACCCTCAATAAATGGGATAATGGGATTGTTCGGCACGTTAAGCGAGTTGTCTGCGTTAACGGTGATTTTTTCGCCATTACTTGGAACTGTTATTTTTGAAGCTACTTTTGTCATTGCTATTTATTTCCTAAATGATTGTTTTATTCAATAAGCCGTTTAACGTCGTTTGCCAATTTACTGCGCATGACCCAAAAAATGGAAAAGCTGGGCATCCCACGCTAAAAGACTTCATCGCTATGCCAAATA
This sequence comes from Methylophilaceae bacterium, assembly GCA_031360365.1. GTDB lineage: Bacteria > Pseudomonadota > Gammaproteobacteria > Burkholderiales > Methylophilaceae > Methylotenera_A. The sequence goes on along the minus strand of JANMBK010000256.1, from coordinate 3,528 downwards.
TTTATGCTGCTGGTCGCTTAGATACTGATTCTGAAGGTTTGCTTATTTTAACCGATGATGGCGACTTACAGCATAAAATTAGCCACCCAAAATATAAAGAAATTAAGACTTATTGGGCACAAGTTGAAGGCATGCCACAAGATGAAGATTTACCGGTTTTAAGGCAGGGCGTGGATTTAGGTGATTTTGTTACGCAGCCAGCGCAAGTGCGCTTAATCGCTGAGCCGCCCAATTTGTGGCCACGTAATCCGCCTATTCGCGAGCGCAAAGCCATTCCAACTAGTTGGTTAGAAATTAAAATAGCTGAAGGAAAAAATCGCCAAGTGCGCCGTATGACCGCTAAAATAGGCTTTCCCACCTTGCGATTGATTCGCTACGCTATTGGCAGCTACAGCATTGATGATATTGAAGTAGGAAGCTACAAAACAGTATGAGCCAGCAACCTTTAAAACCAGTTATTATTTTTCGCTTTTTAGGCCGCGAAGGCGCGGGCTTTTTAGGTGATTTTTTAAGCGCACAAAATATCCCATGGCAATTGCACGAGATAGATTTAGGCAAGCCAGCACCCTCATCAATATTGGCTTACAGCGGCATGGTATTAATGGGTGGGCCGATGAGTGTGAATGATGACTTGCCTTGGATTGCACCAATATTAGGCCTGATTCGCGAAGCGATGGATAACGAAATTCCAGTGCTTGGGCATTGTTTGGGCGGCCAGCTCATGAGCAAAGCATTAGGTACAGAAATCACCAAAAATAACATCAAAGAAATCGGCTGGGGCGAAGTGACTGTAAGCAACAACGATGCAGCTAAACACTGGTTTGCTGAGATTGAAACCTTTAATGCCCTTCACTGGCATGGCGAAACTTTTGCATTGCCGGCAAGCGCAACCCATTTGCTAGCTAGCCCGCATTGTCAGAATCAAGCGTGGAGTATTGGCAAACATTTGGCCTTTCAAACGCATATTGAAATGACCACTGAAATGGTACAAAAATGGTGCGAAGAGGGTACAGAGGAGTTGCAAGAATCAGCTGCAAGCCCTGCTGTGCAACAAGCTGATGCGATGCAAAAAACCTTGCCAGTGCACATATATTTTCTTAATAAAGTAGCAAACCAAGTTTATACGCAGTGGATTCAAGGCCTTAAACATTAAGATGTAAAACGCCAGTATGTTAAAATAAAGCAAAATTCATAAAGATAAAAATTATGTCAGGCAACACAATCGGTACTTTATTCACCTTAACCAGTTTTGGTGAATCGCATGGCGCAGCCATCGGCGGTGTGGTAGATGGTTGTCCGCCTGGTTTAAGTTTGTGTGCAGAAGATTTACAGATTGATTTAGATCGCCGCAAGCCGGGTACTTCGCGCCATGTGACACAACGCCAAGAGGCCGATGCGGTGGAGATTTTGTCGGGAGTGTTTGAAGGTAAAACCACAGGCGCGCCAATCGGCTTACTGATTCGTAACACGGACCAACGTTCTCAGGATTACAGTAAAATCATGGATACGTTCCGCCCTGGCCATGCCGATTATACTTATGCGCAAAAATATGGTGTGCGTGATTATCGCGGCGGGGGGCGAAGCAGTGCTCGCGAAACGGCTATCCGCGTGGCGGCTGGCGGCATTGCTAAAAAGTGGCTTAAAGAAAGATTTGGCGTGACCGTGCGTGGCTATATGAGTCAACTAGGCGAAATCGAAATCCCTTTTCAAACTTGGAATTGCGTCAACGAAAACCCATTCTTTTCGCCCAATACCGATGTGTTGCCAGCGTTAGAAGAATATTTAGATAAAATCCGTGGCGAGCGCGATTCAGTCGGAGCGCGTATCACGGTGGTGGCGGAAGGTTGCCCTGTGGGTTGGGGTGAGCCTGTGTTTGACCGGCTTGATGCGGATATTGCGCATGCCATGATGAGCATTAATGCGGTAAAAGGGGTGGAGATAGGCGCAGGTTTTGCCAGTATCAGTCAGCGTGGTAGCGTACATTCAGATGAAATGACACCGCAAGGTTTTGTCACCAATCACGCCGGTGGTATGTTGGGCGGCATTTCTACGGGGCAAGACATTCTCGTTAATATAGCGCTTAAACCAACCTCTAGCATTCCGCAAGAGCGCCACAGTATTGATAAAAATGGCATTGCGGTGACGATGCAAACTACAGGGCGTCACGACCCATGTGTGGGCGTGCGTGCTACACCAATTGCCGAGGCGATGCTGGCCATTGTGTTGATGGATCATGCACTTAGACACCGCGCACAAAATGCCGATGTTGTCACAACCACGCCTAAAATTTAAGCCGTATTTCTAAGTCTTAGTAACAGAACATAAATTTTGAGCTACGCTTTACACGCTAATCTTTCGCGTTTTTATTTCATTTACTACTTCTTTGTCGGTGCATTCGTGCCGTATTGGGGCTTGTATTTGCAGTCGGAGCAGTTTTCGGCAGCGGATATTGGCATCCTCATGTCCTTATTCCAGATTAGCCGTATTTTTGCACCTAACTTGTGGGGCTGGCTGGCGGACCACACTGGGCAACGTGTTAAGTGGATACAGTTAACGGCTTTACTGGGTTTGCTTGGATTCATCGCCGTTTTTTGGGCGCATGGCTTTTGGTGGTTATTTTTTGTCATGCTGTCACTCAGTTTATTTACTAGCTCTACACTGCCCCTTTCTGAATCACTTACGCTCGCTCATCTCGCCACCACCAACGGTCATTACAGCCGCATCCGCATGTGGGGCTCGCTCGGCTTTATTGTGGCGGCGGTAGCGCTAGGGTTTTTGATTGATGCTTACGGCATTAAAAGTTTGTTATGGTTTTTATTGGGTGTGCAGATTGTTTTATTTGCACTCACTTTTAAATTGCCCGATGCCACCGTGGCACCGCACAAACACGATCACTTTTCTATTTGGCAGATTATTAAACAACCAGTTGTCATCGCCTTGCTGTTGGGTTGCGCGTTGATGGTGACTGCGCATGGCGTGCTATACAACTTTTATTCCATTTATTTGGCCGAGCATGGTTATAGCAAGGGTATGATAGGCTTGTTATGGGCGCTGGGTGTAGTCTGCGAAATTATCATATTTATGCTGATGCCAAAATTGATGGCACGTTTTAGCTTAAAAGCAATTTTACTGACAAGTTTAGCGTTGGCTGTCCTCCGATTCAGCATGATAGGCGTTGCAGTAGATAGCTTATGGTGGTTGCTATTCGCGCAAAGTTTGCACGCGTTTACCTTTGGCAGCTTTCATGCGGCATCGGTAGAGGTGATTACGCAATTTTTTAATGGGCGTCACCAAGCCAAAGGCCAAGCTATTTATAACAGTGTGGCGTATGGTGTGGGTGGCACCATAGGCGGGCTTGCAGGCGGCTATGCGCTGCAATATATGGGCGGGCAGAACACATTTTTGCTGGCGGCGTTGTTTCCGCTGTTGGGTTTTATTGTGATAGCATTAGGGCTGAAATTAAATCAACAATACGCACAAAAAGGCATGTTCAGTTAAGTGCGTTTAAAGGATTTTATGTTTGAAAAC
>JANMBK010000213.1:0-6327 GCA_031360365.1 Methylophilaceae bacterium | reverse complement strand
AGCAAGACAAGGCGCGAGAAAATTTTGATTACGCGGCATATGGTTTATATGTAAGAAATCAAAATTTTTGAGCAACAAAGTATTGCAACAACATTTTTCATTTTAAAGGTATTAAATGGCAATTCAGTGGTATCCAGGTCACATGACTCAGGCGAGAAAAAAAGCCGAAGAAACCATGGAGTTTACCGACATGGTGATTGAGGTGCTAGACGCTCGCGTTCCTGAAGCTTCGCATAACCCAGTGATAAACGACATGCGGTTGTTTCGTCAGCGCCCAAACTTAAAAGTATTGAACAAAGCCGACCTTGCCGACCCAAAAGCGACCGAAGCTTGGCTGAATTATTTTAATAATTTACCCAACACCAAAGCGGTTGCGCTATCTTGCAAAAAAGCGGGTGAGGCCAAAAAAATCATTAGCCATTGCCGTAAACTTACGCCGCATCGTGGCACGCATTTAAAGCCGCTGCGCGCGCTCATTATGGGCATTCCTAACGTGGGGAAAAGCACGCTGATGAACGCCCTGCTGAATCGCCGCGTAGCCAAAGTGGGCGACGAACCTGCAGTGACCAAAAGCCAACAACGCTTTGAAATAGATGCGACCTTTAGCATCACCGATACACCTGGCATGATGTGGCCAAAAATTTCTTATGAAAGTGACGGTTACATGCTAGCTGCCAGCCACGCCATTGGCCGCAATGCAGTGATTGACGAAGATGTGGCAGTATTTTTAGCAGATAATTTGTTACGCACTTACCCCGATTTAATTAATGCGCGCTATAAGCTTGATGCCATGAAATTGGATGTGCGGCAAATGGACGGCGTAGATTTACTGGAAGCCATCGCCAAGCGCCGCTCTTACAAGCGCCATGATGGCTTATGGGATACTGAAAAAACCGCAGTGGCTTTTTTAACGGACTACAGAAGTGGTGCCATTGGCCGCGTGAGCTTGGAAACACCACCAAGCCGTGAGGCGATGATGCGTGAAAACAGCCTTAAAACGACGAGTGAATTAACAGAAACGCAGTCAACAGAAACAACGCTAGAAACAGTACGAGAAGAAAATGATGCTCTGCAAGGCAATATCCATGCGGCTTCTGGCGATGCCAAATAATATGTGCAGGATTTAAAATAGCTTATAACAATAAAGCTAAAACAAAAAAGCAAATTTGACGTGTAAATAACCAATTTTAATTGGTATATTTCACGGGTAAGCCAATTACTGGCTTAGTTGTTTTTTTGCCTGCTGAAACTATCAGCTACACTGGTTCATGGCAATTTGTGCAGCAGAGCATTGCGTTTCTCCGCCCTGCTTCACACTATCTGTAAATTTATCCCAGCCTGATTTTTCTTGCCCCGCTTCTTTATTGGCTTGTTTATTGACTACTTTAATAGCCACTTTTTTAGGCGGTGGCGTTGCAACTACAAGCTCTTTTTGTTGCGCTTCTTTTTGCTTATCTAGCATGCTTTTATGTGGTTGCAAATCTAGCTGTGGCTTTACATCTGCTGAATTTTCTTGCGTGGTTTTTTCAGATTTTTTATTAGCTTTTTGTTTGGCTTTTTTCTTAGCCTGTTCTATCTCCAATAGCTGTTCTGGTGTTTTATCTACCGCTGTAACATTTATTTTTGATTCATTTTTTACAGCATCGTTTACTGGCAAGCTAGCGGCTGATGGCAGCGTTTCTAAGCTCTCATTTGGCAATAAAACCTCTTTACTGGTGTTCTCCAGCAAGGCTACAGGAGCCTGTACTAGGTTTTTTGTAACCACCATTTTGTTAGTGGCTATTTGCGGGCTCGCCATTGCGTCATTCATGGTAATAGTGGGCTGTGACGGATCTGAAGCGGATTTGATAATCAGAAAAAAAGCGACGATTGCTGGTGTGGCTAGAGCAACATATTTTAAATTCACTTTTTTAGTTGTTACCAAGCGATGCGTTAAACGTCGGTCATCTTTAGCAGCTATAGGCTGACTACCATTTGCAGCGCTATCTTTGTGTAGGCGCACTGAATAAACTTCATGCTCACGCACATGTTTATCGTGTTTGATACCTGAATAATCAAACATTTCTGAAAATTCTAAAGTTAAACGCGAGGTCACTTCGTAATACGAGCGTGACACTAAAATTTGATTCGGCTGTGCAAAACTCATGATGCGCTGTGCCACATTAATACCATCGCCGATAATATTGGGTTGGCCATTAATATCGCTGACGATACGCACTGGCCCTAAATTGATGCCAAAGCGAACGAATAAAGGTGTTGCGTTGTGCAAGTTACTTTTTAATATGCCATCGCGAATAGTGAGGGCCACAAACATGGCATCTTCTGGAGAGCCCATGTAGGCAATGGCTATGCCATCTCCCGTATCTAAAATAATACGGTCATTTTGTGCAACGCCTTTTAGTCCTTTGTTTATCAAAGCATTAAACTGATTTTTGACTTCAATCTGTTCAGCGTCCGATTTTTTTGAATAATCAATAATATCTAAGAATACGATACTACAAATTGACGTTTTATTCATTCTGTCGTTCATGGTTTAACTCCTACCAATCCTGTCAATTAAATGACATCAGATACCAGTATTAAACAATGCAATGTTGAATACTTTAACGAAAATATAGCGGCCAAAGCCACTGCCTATTCACTTTAGAGAAATTATTATCGATTTGTTTTTTTATTAGATAAATAATTTATTTTAAGCTTAAGCTAACATAAGCATATTGCATGCCAAGTTGCATGCCAACTTAAATGCCACTTTAAAAAGTAAATACTGTTACTTAACTATCAATCAAATAAGCAATCAAAGCGCCTCAATTAAGGCTATTTCGCCTGCATTTAAAGCAAACAAGGCATACACCGCTGTGTTCAGTTGTTGTTCTGCCAGTTGAATTTGTTGGCTATAGGTATTAATTAAGGTTTGCTGCTGGTTAAATAAATCGTGCCAATCGTTACGGTCTTTTAACGGAATTTCGGCTTTAAAGCATTTGAGTATCTCTGCCCTAAAACCTGCAAAATCCAGCAACCACCATTGCTGTAGCTTAGTGTTAAGTTTGATTTGATTAGTGCTAGCAAGATCGGGAATACGCCTGGTAAATGCCACTTGTGCTGCTAAACGCGCTTGTGCAGTGCTTTGGCAGGTTTCGGCGAGTGTTGCGATTTCTGCGCGTTGTTCAGGTGTGGCGTTTGGGATAGGAATGTTTTCCACATAAATACTTTGTAACATTAAACGCCATTCTCCACCACGTAGTGCAGAACAAACATCTGACAAATAACGCCAACTAATTTTTGAGTTTAAAAGTCCGACTAAATACCAATCGAATTTGGGTAATGAAAATACTGTTTTATTTCCATATAAACCAGTATTCTCAACCAAAAATTTAGCACCTTGAGAAATTTCAGGGTAGATCAACTTTAATTCTTCAAAAATTTGCAAATATGCACAAGCTCTTAACTCCCACCAAAACTCCCCTTGATCAGTCCGCTTTTTAGCAGCTTGTTCAAACGGTGCTAAATAATTTGCAATAGCAGCATAATGGGTTTGTAACCATTGCCATGCTGGTTGCTCATCAACAAAGCCACATTGGGCGCGCGTCCAACCTTTTGGGCAGAGTATTAACCACAAATCACGCGGCTCAACCCGCCATTTTTTCAGGTCTTTACCTTCTAAAAATGGTTTTAGCAAATCGGCAGATTTCGCATCTTGCGCCATTAACCTGTTACGCGTTGCACCGTCAATCACAAACGCTTCGTTTAACCCTGTTTTAATCCCGTATAAAGGTGAACCATACACCTGCTTAAGCGTTGGGTAGCCTTGGGTAAGTTTGTTTCGCAAAGCAGCACTTGCACTGCTTTCTAGTTGCCAGCTGGCTTGTTCATTCGCAGTTGTATTAGCATTTAGCTGCGCTTGTGGCATACTCAAGGCTTGCTGTTCAAATGCAGCGCTCACACCCTGTTCTGGCATGGTTTTAAGGCTAAGCGTTTGAATATTATGCAATTCCACTGGTTGGGCTTTGCTTAATACCACAATTGCAGGATAAGTAGTTACGCCTTCAAACACTTGAATATCACCAAAATCCAGCATGATATTAAGGGTAGTTTGCGTGCTTAAAAATTGTCGCAGCGGCGCACCTGAGCCTGTTTTAAAAAATGTAGAGGATGATATATAACCTAAGCGCCCATTGGGTTTAAGTAAGCGCACACCGAGCTCATAAAAGTAGGTGTATAAATCGGCCACGCCGTGATACACCTGATAATGGTTTTGCAAATAAGGCTTGGTGGCGCTAAAACGCTCTTGCCGCACATAGGGCGGGTTGCCTAGCACCACATCAAAGCCACCCGCCTGATTATGTTGAGGTGTAAACACTTGCGGAAACGCACCTTGCCAATCAAACGCGCGTGGTGAAAATTCACTGCCTAATTCGTTAATTAAACTATTGCCCACGCGTAAATTAGTTTCTAAGCTTTGCAGTGGTTTACCACGCTGGGCGGTTTTTAACCACAGTGAAAGTTTGGATATTTCAATTGATTCTGGATTTAAATCCACGCCATATAAATTGCCATTTAAAATGGATTGATCAATATTAAATAAGCCAAAACTGCCAGTAATGGCTTGTATTTGCTCGTTAATTTGTTTGTATTCAATATTGAGTAAATCATAGGCTGCCACTAAAAATGCACCAGAACCACAGGCGGGATCTAGCACCGTTATTTTGGCTAGCGTGTCGTGCCATGCTTCGTAAAATAATAGTTCTACCGTGCGGCTGGCATCTTTTATTTTGCGCTTTTTTTCGTCAGGCGTTGGTTTGCGGTATGTAATTGTTTCTGGCGTGCAAGTGCTGGCTAAGTAGGGTTTAAGCGTTTCTTGGCGGCGAATATCAATATAAGTGCCCAATGTGTGCGCGACAATAAACGCGGTAATGTCGTCTGGCGTGTAAATAACGCCTTCTTGCTTGCGCTTGCCTGAAACACTGGTGCTGGAACTATGCGCTTGTTGTGTTAACGCTGCTAATTCAAAATTTTCTTGGGCGACCAATTCGGTGAGTGCTTCTAAGTCGGATATAGATTGTTCAAAAATATGACCCAATACGCTAACGCTGACTTCTGACGCGAAATCGTATTCACCTAATTTTTTAAAATTTTCGCAAGTGTCATTAGGCACCATCAGCGCATCAATATTGGTGTTTAAGCGAAATAAGCCGCCATTGTAAGCGGGGATATTCAAACTCGCGTTGCCTTTATCTATGGCGGTAAATAAGCCTTTAAAATTATGCCAAATAGGTAATGGGTTATAGGGGTCGCGGTGTTCAAATGCGTGCTTTAAGGTTTGTGCTGGCAGTAGCTCGCGATCTTCTGCAAAGGCTATAAACAAAATGCGGTCTAGTATGGTTTGTGCGTATTCAATCACATCAATCATGCTGACATTTTGATTATGCTGTGCCAGCGCAATAATCAGTTGCAAACGCCAATGGCGATAATCTTGATAGAGCTGGTTAGTAATGGATTTATCGGCCGCCGCGCTATCTTTTAGCAAATTAGCCGTATGGCCTTGCAATATATTAGGCGCTGAAAGTAGCAGCATAAAGCGCTGGTATTCGCTATCAGAATCAGCAATGGCGCGCATGTCAAAGGTTTCGAACACCAGCCGCGTATGGCCTACCGCATAAAGCCTAATTTCGACCATATTGCTGACAATGACAAACTGGCAACCTGGCGTATCCATGGCGTATTCCCACGCTTGGGTTACAGGGCTTTTGTGACGGCCAGGCATAATGGCTTCTAAATCGCGCGTATCGGCACCTTTAAGCTCTATCACCGCGATAATTTTTTTAGATTCGCTGTGTTTGTCATGACTAAAAAAACCAAGTGCAGCATCGGCACTGCCTACACCTGCATTTTTTTCTTCATGCAAGGTTTGTGTAATACCAGCACCAAACGGTGTGTAACCTAAAATTTGTACAAAAAAGGTGTGCAAAAAACTACTGCGAATGGCGGTTTCTTTGTGTTGGGTAATGCTTTGATCGGCAATGGTTGCCGCCCAGTGGCGCAGTAAATCTTTATGTGCAACTGGTGTGGCTGCAACGGCTTGCCGCTTAGCGACAAGTTTTTGATTTAATAAAGATTGATGAAAGAGTTTTGCCATTTTAGATTTTATTTATTTAGTAATTTAAAAACAATTTGATTGTGCGTAAGTTGTTAATGGCTATTTTTTAGTCAGCTGCTTTTGAAAAGCAACTTCAAGCTTGCTCACTCGTTTTGGCGTTGGCGCTTGGTATGCGTTAACAAAAGCAACAAATTCATCTATTGGCATGGGTTCACATAGTCGCCTAGACA
>JANMBK010000165.1:0-5156 GCA_031360365.1 Methylophilaceae bacterium | reverse complement strand
ACCTATTTGCCACCCAGCGTGTAACTGATAGTTTTGCACTGGCAGAAGTGAAAGATTATGCTGACGTGGGTGTAGGCATAGGCAATAACGTGCAAACCAAAACCGATAAAAAGGGGGTGGCGATTATTCCACGCTTATCAGCCTATCAAAACAACTCTATTCGACTAAGAGCGGACGATTTGCCTGTAAGCTCAGAACTCGATTCAATTGAGCAAGATGTTGTACCTGCTTGGCGTAGCGGCGTTAAAGTAAATTTTCCGGTGCGTAGCGGTCGTGGGGCATTAATCAAAATTAGATTAGATGACGGCGAACCAGCACCTGCAGGTGCCATTGCACATATTGAAAATGACAAACAAGAATTTTACGTTGCACGCCGTGGCGAAGCCTTTGTAACGGGCTTGCAAGCTAAAAGCCGCGTCATTGTGCATTGGAAAGGGCAACAATGCCAAATTGAAATTACACTGCCTCCCGAGCAGCGCGACGAAATTCCGCGTTTAGGGCCATTATTATGCACAGGAATGATAAGATGAAATTACTTAAACAACCGCTGTCTGCGTGGCTAGCAACTTTAGTCTTATTGGCTACTGTACTTTTTCAGGCAACAGCTCAAGCTGCAATTTCATGTAATATTTCAGCGCCTAGCATCACCAGTAGCTACCCGCCTAACAGCCCTACTATTATTATTACCCAAGCCAGCTATAGCATCACATGTACTCGTGGCTTAATTATCGACCCGACAACAACAACATACTCAGTGAAAGTAAATAATGGTAGCCAACCCTCAGGCGCAAACAATAATGCCATCTTTGGTGCTAACAAAATAAGATACGATCTTTATACCAACAGTTCTTGTAGCACACCATGGAAAGGTGGCACCACCATTCCTTCGCCCGCTGGCACTATTACTATGACTGGCCTTACCTCTACTACAGTCATACAAAATTTCTGGATGTGTATTCCTGCTGCGCAAGCACCTGCTGCAGGCACTTATACTGACAGTGTAACCATGACACCAACATACAGCTTAGGCGTGCTTGGTGGGACAGGCACAGTAGCGATAAATATTATCACCCCCGCTGTTTGCACCATTTCCAGTGCGCCAGGAACTATCAATTTTGGCACTTATACCGCATTAGGTAGCGCCATTACTGCCAATACCACTTTCGCATCTACTTGCTCAAACTCATTACCATATACCATCTCACTTGATGCCAACAACGGTGTAGCCGTTGGCTTAAATTACACACTGCTCTTAAATACAACCAGTAGCGGTGGCTCTAACACATTAAATAGTACGGGCATGGGCACTGCACAAACCTTCTTCATCAACGGTACAATGCAAGCCAACCAAGCAGGCACCTGCGTTACTGGCACTTGTGCTGGCGCCAACACGCATACACTCACGGTTACTTATTAATATTGACTAGCAAAAGACTTGCTGTAAAAAAATCTTACAAAGAACAGTGCTCTGCAAACCTTATAGATAGTGACTTGCAGAGCATGCAAATAAACTACTATTTACCAGCCGTAAGGGTAACCAAAACCTAAGCCCAAGCCAAACCTACTGCCATGTCTATAGCCAAAACGTGAGCCATGCCCATAATAGCCACGCCCATAATAACCACCAAAATGTGAACCCCAAAATGGATCGTAATAACGACTATTGTTCAATGCGCGCTCACGTTGTAGTTGCTTTTTAGCGGCCATTTTTTCTTGCTCGCGCTTATTCATTTCTTCGGCAATAATATTTTGTTTTGCCAGCTCGTTGCTTTGTTGAATGTAATCTAACACTTTTGCATCTACGCCTTGTTTATTCAGATCAAGTACTTGTGTCGAGCTTAACTCGTAACGCGAATTGCTATTTTTAATTTTGGCTATAATATCATCTGTACTTTTGCCCGCTTTGCTATCCACCACAATTTCATCCAAGCTTACCGTAGCCACTGGCGCTGGAATTAATTTTGCCAACTCTTCTGGTGTAATTCTCTCCACCTTACTTTGCTGAGTGCCAGTACTGGCACAGCCAGATAATACAAATACACTAAAAAAAACTAAAAATACTAAACGTTTCATTTTGAACTCACTTTCGTTAAAGCTGGCGACGCGCGCGTAATGCTGGCATCAAAATCATGTCTTTTAGATTGGTATAGACCCATCACTTTTTTGACATAGCCGCGTGTTTCTTTATATGGAGGCACGCCTTTGTATTTATCCACTGCGCCCTCACCCGCGTTGTAAGCGGCTACTGCCAAAGTCACATCACCGCGAAAATAGGATAGCAACCAACGCAAATAAGCCACACCGCCTTTGATATTTTGGCTGGCATTATAGGCATTTTTCACATTAAAACGCTCTGCTGTGGCAGGAATCAGTTGCATCAAACCATGCGCATCGGCGTTAGATTTGGCATTCGTTTTAAAATTTGATTCAGCAGTAATGATAGACAGCACCAGCCTTGAATCAACTTTATACCAAGTAGAAATGGTATCCACTAAATCCAGCACCCAGCGTTTATTTTTTGGTAGCTTAGCCACATAATCATCTATCGCTTGCACTCCTTGGGCATCAGCATATTGATTTGCTAGCGCACGCTCTGGTGCAATCACCTCAAGCACACACAGCGGTGTGTCGTTGGTTTTAATCTCAATCGTTTCTAGCATTTTTTGCGCTTCAAAATGCCCATGGGTGGCGGCAATACCAAACAAATTAGCGGCATAATCGCGGTTGGCTGGCACACCACGCCCAAATGCATACAACATACCTAGCCGATACACGCCTTCCGCACTGCCATAACGCGCCGCCTCGCAATACAAATTGGCGGCTTTCCAGTTGGCTTCGCTATCATTTTCTTTAGCTACAAACACACTGGCACGCTCAAGTAAATCTTTAATAATCGGTGGCTCATTATCAAAAATTTCCAGCTCGGCTTGCGTATAGGCATAACTAAGCTGACTGGCAAAAAGCAAGCTTAAGCTAATCCAAAAAAAACTACGCTTTAAAATGTTATCCACACTCGCCTATTTACCAACCTTATTTAACTGCCTTATCAAAAGTCATTTTACCCACCTTGTAATCAATTATGACTGTATCTTTTGCCATAAAATTCCCTGCCAAAATTTCACGCGCCAACGGGTTCTCAATCTCACTCTGAATCGCCCGTTTTAGCGGCCTTGCACCATATACTGCATCAAAGCCCGCACTGGCAATTTCATTCAGTGCCGCATCACTAATGGCTACATCAATCTCCATAGCATGTAAACGCTGGGTCAGCAATTGCAACTGAATGCCCGCAATCAACTTAACATTTTCTGCATCTAAACTATGAAAAACGACTACCTCATCGATTCTGTTGACAAACTCTGGTCTAAAGTGCGTTTTCACCTCACCCATCACCGCAAGCTTTATTAATTGATAGTCTTGATCGGCCATGCTTTGTATCATTTGGCTACCCAAATTGCTGGTCATAATAATTACTGTATTTTTAAAATCGACAGTACGACCTTGGCCATCCGTTAATCGACCATCATCCAGCACCTGCAACAATACATTAAATACGTCTGGGTGCGCTTTTTCAATTTCGTCTAGCAAGATGACAGAATAAGGCTTGCGACGCACCGCTTCGGTGAGCGCGCCGCCTTCTTCATAGCCCACATAACCTGGCGGCGCGCCTATCATGCGCGATACTGAATGTTTTTCCATGTATTCGCTCATGTCGATGCGGATTAAATGATCTTCTGAGTCGAACATAAAGCCTGCCAGCGCTTTGCAAAGTTCGGTTTTACCAACGCCAGTAGGACCCAAGAATAAAAAACTGCCATAAGGTTTATTTGGATCACTCAAACCAGAACGTGATCTGCGAATCGCGTCAGAAACTAAGCGCACCGCTTCATCTTGGCCGACGACACGCTCATGCAATTTGGTTTCCATGCTCAACAATTTTTCGCGCTCACCTGTCATCATTTTACTGACAGGAATGCCAGTAGCACGGCTTACTACCTCAGCAATTTCGTCCGCGCCCACTTCGGTGCGCAGCATTTTATTTTTTTGTGCTGGTTTATCTTCGCTTTGCGCGGCTTGCTTTAGTTGCGCTTCCAACGCAGGCAATTGGCCATATTGCAGTTCAGATACTTTTTGCCATTCGCCTTTGCGGGTAGCTTCTTCCATCTCAAATTTAATTTTTTCAATCGCCTCTTTGATGTGTGCACTGCCTTGCACTTGGGCTTTTTCAGCTTTCCAAATTTCTTCTAAATCGGCGTACTCTTTCTCTAGCTTGGTAATTTCTTCTTCAATTAAACCAAAACGCTTACGACTACCCTCATCTTTTTCACGCTTTACTGCTTCGCGCTCAATTTTCAATTGAATCGTTCTACGTTCAAGCTTATCCAAACTTTCGGGTTTACTGTCAATTTCCATCTTAATTTTAGAAGCCGCTTCATCAATCAAATCAATGGCTTTATCGGGCAAAAAGCGGTCGGTGATGTAACGATGGCTGAGTTCAGCCGCCGCCACAATCGCAGGGTCAGTAATTTCTACACCGTGATGCAGTTCATACCTTTCTTGCAGGCCGCGTAAGATTGCAATGGTCGCTTCAACGCTTGGTTCATCTACCAATACTTTTTGAAAACGTCGTTCTAACGCAGCATCTTTTTCAATATATTTGCGGTACTCATCCAGTGTCGTCGCGCCAACACAATGCAGCTCGCCACGAGCCAAAGCTGGCTTGAGCATATTGCCTGCATCCATCGCGCCCTCGGTTTTTCCTGCGCCCACCATGGTATGAATTTCATCAATAAACACAATGGTTTGGCCTTCATCCTGCGCCAACTCTTTCAGCACACTTTTTAAGCGCTCTTCAAAATCACCGCGGTACTTAGCACCCGCCAGTAAAGCTGCCATATCTAAGCTAAGCACTTTTTTGTTTTTCAGGCTTTCAGGCACTTCGCCATTTACAATGCGCTGTGCCAAACCTTCTACAATCGCGGTTTTACCCACGCCAGGCTCGCCAATTAACACAGGGTTGTTTTTGGTGCGGCGACCTAAAATTTGAATCACACGCCGAATTTCATCATCGCGCCCAATCACGGGGTCTAACTTGCCTAAGCTTGCGCGCTCGGTTAAATCAAGGGTATATTTTTTAAGCGCTTCACGATTGCTTT